>JBQGDD010000183.1:0-3822 GCA_052038845.1 Dyadobacter sp.
CCTGAAAATGAAGATTTTAAATATTATTACCCTACTAATGATTTAGTTACCGGGCCGGATATCCTCTTCTTTTGGGTAGCCCGAATGATTGTAGCAGGATACGAGTATGCTGGTGAAAAGCCTTTTACCAATGTGTATTTAACAGGGTTGGTGAGAGATAAGCAACGCAGGAAAATGTCTAAGTCGTTAGGTAACTCACCAGATCCTTTAGATCTTATAGAGAAATTTGGTGCAGATGGTGTGCGTGTAGGTTTGCTGCTTAGTGCATCTGCGGGTAATGATATTATGTTTGATGAAGAACTCTGCAGTCAAGGTAAAGCATTTTCTAATAAAATATGGAATGCTTTCAGGCTTATAAAAGGATGGGAGGTAAGCGATACTGCTGTGCAGCCCGACCATAGTAAAAAAGCTATTGCATGGTATGAGGCCAAATTGCATAAAACGGTAGCGGAGATAGAAGACCTTTTTGAAAAATACAGGCTCTCTGATGCTTTAATGGCTATTTACAAATTAGTGTGGGATGACTTTTGCTCATGGTTCCTGGAAATTATAAAACCGGCATATCAGGCACCTATTGACAGGCAGACCTTTAACAAGGCTATTGAAATGCTGGAAAGCAACCTTAAGCTACTGCATCCGTTTATGCCTTTCTTAACCGAAGAGATATGGCAGTATATTGATGAAAGAACACCTGAACAGGCACTTATAATAGCCAAATGGCCGGAAATAAAACCTACAGATGAAAATATACTGAATGGCTTTGAGTTTGCATCTGAAGTAATATCAGGTATCAGGACAATAAGAAAGGATAAGAATATTGCTTTTAAAGACGCTATAGCCGTTAAGGTGGTTAATAATGAAAACAGTAAAGATTATTTTGACAGTATAATTACTAAACTGGGCAATGTTTCTGATTTAGAATATGTATCTGAAGCTATTAGCGGGGCACTTACTTTCAGGGTAAAGAATAATGAATACTTTATACCTGTTACAGGAGCTGTAAACATAGAAGAGGAGATAGCCAAACTTACACAGGAGCTTGATTATAATAAAGGCTTCTTAAAATCAGTAAGGGCTAAACTCTCTAACGAAAAATTTATGAGCGGCGCACCGGAAAAGGTTGTGGCTATAGAAAAGCAAAAAGAGGCAGATACTTTGGCAAAAATAGCAACTATCGAGCAGAGCCTTGAGAGCTTAAAATAAAGTCAAAAAAATCCAATTTATAAAAAAGCAGTAAACTAATGATTTGCTGCTTTTTTGTTTTAATCAGTATCGCTTGTGTCAAGGTTTTCGTTAAACATTGATGGGAGCAGTTGCGGTATAAACTTAATAAGGAGTGGCAATAAAAGGCTACCGCCCGGCAATAAAAAAATAGTTAGTGAAGGGACTGTTTTACATATTTCCAGCAGTTGTTTTTTTACCTTCTTTTTTTCCTTATCGTTAAGGCTTCGGTGTGTGGAGTGCGTTAATAATAGTACTAAATCTTTATTGTTAGAAAGTTCTTTAACCAGCCTGTTTTTATTACGCTTTATAAGCAATACAACATTTTGCGTTGCATTATCATAAAAGTGCTTAACAGGGTTAGAGTATTTAAAGTATGAAATATTCTTTTTATTTAAACGGATAAACACATCAAACGAAGCTATACTTTCTGTAGCAGTGCTGTTATCAATATCCAACCGTGTGGCGAGGTTAAAAAAGAAATCTATCTCTTTTTTTTCGGTAACGCCGTCACTCCATATTGACATGGCTGCAATATCCAGTAAATAGTTTTTTTCAATCTCATCATCAAACTCTTCTACTTCAGGTGCTGACAGCGCAAGTAATTTTGAAGGATTAAGCTTTGTGTAGCGTAAGGAAGATGCAAAAAGCTTTATCAGCAGGTCGTCATAAACAGATTTTTCAGGCTTAGAGTTTAGTGCCTGCAAAGCAATACTTATAACTGCAGTTTCCATTTTGCGCAGGTATTTTTCAGGGGCAGCCTCATGCTTTAGGTAAGCCCTGAAAGCAAGAACATCCATATACAAAAGCGCATTGGTAATAATATGCGAAAAACTGCGGCTTATTATAGTTTCATTAGTCTGTACCCTTTCATCAATCATGCCTTCAAGCTGTAGGCTTAAGGACGATGCAGGCAGTACTTTTTTTAAAAGAGCAAAATTATCAGGTATGATACTTTTATAAAATGCCGTAGCCGTTTTTATAAACAGTTTGTAATCGTTGCCATCAGCACTGTTCGCAATAAAATGTAGGTAGAGGTTTTCCAGCAGGGCAACCTTTGTTTTTTCTTCAGGTGTCCAGCCTTTGGTATATTTTTCGTCTAGGCTTTTTACATCAGTAACATATCCGTATATAATGCCACTATTACGTGCATCACTGTAAAGCGTATCAGTATTATGGCTGGTCGCCGACCCGTACAGCCTTATAAAAAACTTATCTATCCATCCACTTGCCGAGGGGTTAATCATAGCATTAAATATTAATGCAAAGCTATATTATTTTTAGGTATTTATACAATAGTTAAACATTTCCTATAATTACAATGCTTAAAAACCAGCAAATGATTTATCAGATACATTTGTGAGATAATTTAAACCCTTACTACAATGACATTAAAATCCGGTTATCCGTTTTGGCTGGTCAAAGACGGTCTTCCGTTTACATTTCCAAAACTGGATCATGATATTACCACTGACGTGGTTATTATTGGGGCAGGCATTTCAGGTGCGCTCGCCCGTTATTATCTGGTTGAGGCGGGTATAGAATGTACTACTATAGATGCAAGAACTATTGGGCTTGGCAGTACTTGTGCCAGTACATCATTATTACAATATGAAATTGACACTCCTTTATACAAACTGATTGACCTTGTAGGTAAAGAAAAAGCAGAAAGAGCATATCATTTATGTGATGAAGCGATTAACAAACTTGGGAGTATAGCTGAAAAATTGGGCATTGAGAGTTTTAAGCAAAAAGACAGCCTTTACTACGCAGCGTATAAAAAAGATGTTTCATGGCTTAAAAAAGAGTATAAAGCAAGAAAAGATGCAGGCTTTGCTGTTAAATATTTAGAACCGGAAGAGGTTAAAGAGCAATATGGCATAGACTCTTATGGTGCAATACTCTCAAAACATGGTGCACAAGTAAATGCTTATATGTATGCCCATCGTTTACTGCAGCATGACGGTGGCAGCAAAAAAAGTGAAATATATGACCGTACACCTGTAAAAGATATTAAACACACTAAAAGCGGAGTGGTGTTAAAAACGGAGAGTGGCTATACTATAAAAGCGAATAAAATAATTTATGCTACAGGGTATGAAGTTGTAAACTTTATTGATAAAGATATTGTAAAACTCCTTTCAACTTATGCGGTGGTAAGCGAGCAGTTTAATGAGCGAAAGTTTTGGAAAGGTGAAGTATTGATATGGAATACAGCTGACCCTTACCTGTATATACGTACTACAGATGATAACAGGGTACTGGTAGGGGGTAGGGACGAAGACTTTAGTAACCCTGTAAAGAGGGACAACCTTTTGGACAGAAAAACTAAACAGCTAACAGAAGATATTAATAAAATTTTTCCTGAACTGGAATTTAAACCAGAGTTTAGCTGGACGGGAACCTTTGGTGCAACAAAAGACGGACTGCCTTACATAGGTCCGTATAAAAAACTTCCTAACAGTTACTTCTCGTTAGGTTTTGGCGGTAATGGCATAACCTTTAGTCTTATTGGGGCAGAAATTATAACCGATATGCTTTCAGGAAAGGAAAACCCGGACGCAGAAATATTTTCATTTGAAAGATAATATGTGTTAAGAT
>JBQGDD010000184.1:0-1612 GCA_052038845.1 Dyadobacter sp.
ATTATTACTTAAATCAACCTCGCTAATTTGGTTCCAAGGACCGATATCGTGTACATTGCCTATATTTAAATTTTCTAAAAGCGGATTATTAGATACATCTATTGCGGTAAGGAAATTGCTCCTGCAGTTTAGCATTCTTAACTGGGTATTATTACTAACATTAAGTGTTGTTATTTCTGAAAAATTTATAGTAAGTTCCTGTAAATTGCTAAAAGCCTCAATACCGCTGAGGCTGCTGATATTGACAGAATTTACAGTGAAATAATCAAGTGTCAGTTCAGTTACACTTTCTAAGTCGCTTGTTAAAGCCTGTCCATCTACAATCCCATCGCTGTCTATAACGAAACTGATTAATGCCTGCTCAAATACAGGGTCGGGAACTAATGTTGTTTGTGCTGAAATTTTATAAAAGATAAATAAAAATAGTAATAGTATAATTTTTTTCATGTTGGTTGTATTTAACAATAAAGTACTGTAAATATTAAAATAATTTTAGTGATAGAGATTTTTTTTACTAAATATTTGTTAAAAATTATTATTATTGCAGGCAATAACAATCAACAAAAGAATTATGATAAAAAAACAGATTTTATTATTTGTGGCAACTTTAACTACTGCTTTAGGATATTCCCAAAAGGAACTCGCCATAGATTATAGTTATACACTAAGTAATCCTTATAAAGTATTTGACGGGCATAAGTATTATTTTAGTGAAAATGATCAGGTTATGGCCGTTAAAAGCGGAGGTAAAAAGGTTATTATCCAAAAGTTTGACGGTAGTAATGAGAAAATCAAATTTTTAAAGGAACAGATTTATGATGATTTTCCAGGAAATATGCAAGTCGAAAATGTATTGCAGTATAATGATAAATATTATTTATTCTATTCGTCTTGGGATGGTGGGAAGGTTAATGAAGAGCGACTCTTTGCAAGGGAGATTGATTTTGTAAAAGGGCAGTTTGTGGGTAAAGGTAAGTTGCTTTTTAAAGTTGATGGTAAAGTAATGGGGTCACCACGGGCTCAGTTAGGCTTTATTTCAATTGGTGTTACTGATAAGTTTGATATTTTGAGATCGATTGATAATAAAAAAATGCTTATTCAATACAGGAAAAAACCTGAAGTGAAAAGTGATAAAGTAAGCCACGATATTATAGGTATGAACTCTTTTGATGATAATATGAATATGACTTCATCTAATGAAATTGAAATGCCTTATACTGAACGAAGAATGGACAATCTGGACTACGCTATAGATGCAGAAGGGAATATGTATATTTTAGCTAAAGTATATCATGACGATAGTAATAAAGATAAGAAAAGTAAGAAAGACCAGGAAGCCAATTATCACATTGAACTTTTAAGGATAAAAAATGGGTCGAAAGATATAGACATCACAGCTATAGAAGTTGAAGATACTTTTATACATGGTTTATGGCTTAATGAAAGTCATGATAATTATATGATTTGTGCTGGGTATTATAATGGTGCCGGACTTACCAAAGGTGCTAAATCAAGGAAGGGTAATCCAACTTATGTATCAGCCCCTGCAGGTGTGGGAGGCATGATGGGAGGAGGTAAAGTTACATCTGGCGATATTGATGGTATTATTGTA
>JBQGDD010000185.1:0-3444 GCA_052038845.1 Dyadobacter sp.
CAAATTGATTCTATTATAAAGAGCAATCCGCAAATTACCTACCACGCTTCAGATAAAGGATACTGGTATCACTACGAAATAGAAAACACAACCGATACTATAAGACCAAAACGTGGTGATGTAGCTTTTTTTAACTATGAAGTTAAAGACCTGTACGGTAACATTATTTACAGCGAAGTAGAACTGCGCCCACAGGTATATTATGTAGATAAGGAAAATATAATGATGGGACTTCGCGATGGTATAAAACTTATGAATGAAGGAGAAAAAGTAACCTTTCTTTTCCCTTCTAATATGGGGTATGGCTATCATGGCGATAATAAAAGAATAGGTATAAACCAGCCTTTAATGTGTACTGTTACCCTTAATGATATAAAACCCGAAAACGAAGTACGTTAATAATAAATATATAAATGAAACTAATGACAAGTCTTTTTTTAAGCATAGCAGCCTTATTATTTTCCTGTAATAACATTAACAGTGAAAACCCCACAGGTAGTAAACCAGGAGAAGGTATGTATGCCGAAATTGAAACCAATAAAGGTAAAATAATCGTTCAGCTTGAATTTGAAAAAACACCGATGACAGTAGCTAACTTTGTGGCATTGGCAGAAGGCGATAATGATTTTGTTACTGAGAAATTTAAAGGTAAAAAGTTTTATGATGGTGTAAAGTTTCACAGGGTAATTAAAGATTTTATGATACAGACGGGAGACCCTAACGGAGATGGTTCGGGCAATCCGGGATATAAGTTTGAAGATGAAATAACTGAAATGAAGCATGACGGTCCCGGGGTACTCTCTATGGCTAATGCAGGGCCTGGTACTAATGGCAGCCAGTTTTTTATTACGCATAAAGCAACACCTCACCTTGATGGCATCCACACCGTTTTTGGGCACGTAACAGAAGGAATGGATGTTGTAAATAAAATTGAGCAGGGCGATGAGATTAAGTCTGTAAAAATTATCCGCATTGGGCGTGATGCCAAAAAGTTTAAGGCTTCTAAAGTTTTTAAAGAGCATTATGAAAAAGCAATTGCAGATAAAAAGAAGAAAGAAGAAGAGCTTGGAAAAGCCAAAGATGAAAAGCTTGCTTATTTTGAAAGCATAAAAGGTACTGCTACAAAAACAAGCTCTGGCTTAATGTATAAAATTGTTGAAAAAGGCAGCGGACAAAAACCCGCAACAGGAACTGAAGTATATCTTGATTACTCTGGCTTTCTTGAAAACGGAACTCTTTTTGACTCCAGTGATGCTGAAACAGCAAAAAGATATGGTAACTACATCCCGCAAAAAGATGCCGCAAATGCCTATAAACCTATCCCTTTTAAAGCGGGTACTAAAACGGGAATGATACCCGGTTTTATAGAAGGACTTGAGCAAATGTCTGTAGGAGATAAAATTATCCTTTTTATACCTTCACATTTAGGTTATGGCGAAAGAGGCGCAGGACGCGGAATGATACCGCCAAATGCAAATATTATTTTTGAAATAGAAATGCTTGATTCTATGCCTCAATAAATATAATCAGCTTATAATACAAAACAGGGTGTCCATAAATTGGCACCCTGTTTTTGTTTTTAAAACTTCCAGTCAAACTCGTCTTTACTGTTTATTGTTGCCCCTATTTCAACCCTTATAATTTCGTTATACTCAACCTGAAATATAACCCAGTTATCTTCATTAAAATAATTATCTACAGTATCAAAAGATTCATTTTCAAAAGAACTTAATTTATTCTCTTTTAAAAACTCCTGCATTTCAGTCCATTTCTCCCCTATAACTGCCTTGTTAAAAATCCGTGCATCAGGGTGTGATACTATTATATAACCCAGCTTATACTCTTCGTCCTGATAAAAAGTCAGCCTTAGTTTTTTATCATTATAAAGGTATATAACATTCTTGTCATCATCTTTAAACTGTTTATCAGGTTCTCCATACAGTCCTTTTAAATCCTGCTCTTTCATGCCAAAAAGCAGTGTGTCAACTCCGGTTTTTAAATTTATTACCATAAATCCTTTTATAATTTTTTGTTAATTACAAATATAACAAAATGTTAGTTTTATCAGCAATATCAGGGGCTCAGCGTTAAATCAGATTTTTATTAAGATATATTTAACTACTTAATTAGCAAACCCTTAAGAGAATCTATTCGTAGTTTTAAGAATTAACAAATAAAAATCAATCTATTTATGAAAAAAACATTTACTTATTTCAAAATGTTGGCTTTATTTTTAGTTACAGTTACTGTTGCTCATGCACAAAGTATTACTGTGACTAATACCAACAACAATGGTGCAGGCTCTTTGAGGCAGGCAATAGCAGATATTCAGGCGGGAGGCTCTATTTTATTTGCCGCTTCTTTAGACGGTAATATGATAACTCTTACATCTAATATAGTGATAGATAAAAACATCATTATAAATGGTAATGGAAATGATGCCACTATGATAAGCGGTAATAATGCTACAAGAATTTTTTCAGTAACCGGTGGTTCGGTTACTATCAATAACCTTATGCTTACACAGGGTTCTACATCAGGTAATGGAGGTGCTATATTAGCTGACGGTGCTACATTACTAATAAACAATGTAACAATATCAGAGAGTGAATCAAGTGCTAACAATGTTGGCCAGGGTGGCGGTGCAATATTTATACAAAACGGTAACCTTACTATAAATGCATCATCTATTATTAATAATGAAGCCAGCGGTACATCGGGCAGTGGTGGCGGTATCATGACAGGCACAGGAGCTAACCTTACTGTTAATGGTTCTGTTATTACAGGCAACTCTGCAAGCCGTGCAGGTGGTGGTATAGAAGGTAACTCAGGTGGCGGAACTACCATAACACTTAACGAAGTTACACTTAATGATAACACAACAAGTGCAAACCCAGGAAATGGTGGAGGGCTCCACATTACGGGTCCCGGAAATGCTGTAATACTTGGCGGAACTGTAAATAATAATACTGCTGCTGCTGAAGGTGGAGGCTTATGGAATGGTTCTGGTTTAATGACTATAGAAGGCACAGTAATAAACGGTAACACAGCAAGCGGTAATGATGCTGACCAAGGTGGTGGTGGTATTTATAACCTTAGTGGTGTAGTACAGATAAGCGGCGAAACAATAATAAGCAACAACATAGCTGATGGTAATGCCGGAAGCGGCGGTGGTATTCTTAACGATGCTAATGGTACAATTGAAATTGAAGACGCTGTAATAACAGGCAATGTTTGTAACCGCGCAGGTGGTGGTATAGAAGACAATGCAGGAGCCGGAGGTTCTGTTACGCTTACAAACATAACCCTTACCGATAATGTTACTAACAACTCTCCCGGTAACGGTGGTGGTCTGCACGTTACAGGAGCGGGTACTGTTACAATATCTGGTGGTGTGGTAACCGGAAATTCTGCTGGTGCAGAAGGTGGTGGTTTATGGAACGG
>JBQGDD010000186.1:0-2837 GCA_052038845.1 Dyadobacter sp.
TGGATTAAGGGAGATGAACGAGCAAATGAGCCGGGAAACCCTTAACCTTACCAAAGCACTTAAAGGCGACAGTAAAATGCAGGGTAACTGGGGCGAGCTGATACTGGAACGTGTACTGGAAAAATCTGGACTGGAGAAAGACAGGGAGTATTTTGTACAGCAAAGCCACACTACCGATGAAGGAACGCGTGTACTTCCCGATATTGTAATTAACCTGCCCGATGGTAAAAAAATGGTGGTAGACAGTAAGGTGTCTTTAGTAGCTTATGAGCGTTATGTTAATGAAGAAGATGACACTTTAAGAATAAGCCACTTAAAAGAGCACTGCAATTCTATAAAAAAGCACGTTGAGCAGCTTGGTGCTAAAAACTATCACGACCTCTACAAAATGGAAAGCCCGGATTTTGTGTTGCTTTTCATCCCGATAGAATCGGCTTTTGCCAGTGCGTTGAACGAAGATACCAGCCTTTATAATAAAGCGTTTGAAAAAAATATAGTTATAGTAACACCAAGTACCCTACTTGCTACCCTACGCACTATTGACAGTATGTGGACTAACCAAAAGCAACAGGAAAACGCTTATGAAATTGCCCGACAGGCTGGAGCATTATACGATAAGTTTGAAGGACTTGTGAGTGATCTTATTATGGTGGGCAAACGTATGGACGAAGGCAAAAAAGCCTATGAGGGTGCTATGGGCAAACTGGTAGAAGGGCGTGGTAACATAATAGTAAGCATAGAAAAACTGAAAAAAATGGGGGCAAAAGCTAAAAAAGCCCTACCTGAAAATATAGTGAACCGCGCCATGATTAAGGATGAGGAAAGTATGGAAAATGACCCAACAAACTTGCTGAACCTCTAAAAATAATGTGCTTTTATTAGTGGCTTCATTAACTTAAAATAACTTTTATTTTTATAGTTATCACGTAGGGTTTTTTATTTTATATTTGTTATTATTTTTAGCTTTACTTTGCAATAACGATATGAAAAGACACTATTTATTAAACACAATATTATTTTTAACACTATTTACTACACTTCTATCATGTGGCAATGATGATAATGGCTACATAGATATTCCTGATAATACTGATACAATTGATACAGGAAACCCGCCGTTAGTAATTGATATAAACAACCTGCCGTTTGCAAAACTTTCAGACTATAAGTTTTATGAAGGCGAGCTACAAGACATGAAGCCGGTAGCAGGCGTTTTACCTTATGACCTGAACAGTTCGCTCTTTACAGATTACTCCCTTAAAAAAAGATTTATATGGATGCCACAGGGAAGCTCGGCAACATATAATGGTGATGGTGAATTACTGAATTTTCCGACAGGAACTATTTTAGTTAAAAATTTCTACTACGAAAATGTACTTCCCAACAATGTAAAAAGAGTTATTGAAACCCGGCTGATGATTAAAAAGGCTGACGAATGGATATTTGCCAACTATGTATGGAATGATGAACAGGATGAAGCTATTTTAGACATTAATGGCAGCTACACAGATATATCCTGGCAGCAAAACGGGGTTACAAAAAGCACAAGCTACAGGATACCCTCGGCTGCAGAATGTTTTACATGCCATAAATCCGGCAGTACACCTATACCCATCGGTACTAAACCCCAAAACCTTAACAAGGTATACAATTATACTGACGGTTCTCAAAACCAGTTAAGCAAATGGCTCCAAAAAGGATATTTAAGCGGCACTGTTCCTGATGCTATTACATCTACAGTAAACTGGGAAGACACATCGTTACCCACGGAATTAAGGGTACGCTCCTACCTTGATATAAATTGCGCGCATTGCCATTCAGAAGGCGCACATTGCGACTATATGCCTGTACGATTTGCATTTACAGAAACAGCATCTCCAGACAATCTGGGTATTTGTGTACCACCTTTTGAGTTTATAAATAATTCCCTTACCTATATTGTGACTAAAGGTAACGCTACACGCTCTGCCCTGCATTACCGTATCAATACCAATAATGAGTCTGAAAGGATGCCCCTGCTGGGCAGAACAGTAATACATGAAGAAGGTGTAGAACTGATTAAAAACTGGATTAACGGCATGGACAGCCCCTGCCCTTAAATATACTAACTTACCAAACTATATATTATGAAAAAAATCTTTACTTTATTCTGTTTTGGCTTGTTATCCCTGTCTGCCAAAGGACAAAATAATTGCCAAAATGCTGTTGCTGTAACCGAAGGCATATACAATGTGAGCTATGCTTCAGGTAGCCAGATTCCTAATCTTATCTGTACAAACGGTATAAACAATACTCTTTCATTGGGCGCATGGTATAAATATACACCTACAGAAACCTATACAGTAACTATAAGTACCAATGTTCCCGGCTATCCTTTGCACGATACAAGGGTACATATATATACCGGAGCCTGTAACAACCTTGTATGTGTGGCAGGTGATGATGATGGCGGACCTAATTATACATCTGTAGTGACTTTTACAGCAAACCAGGGTACTACTTACTACATTGTTTTTGATGATAACTGGAATGACGAAGATTTCAGGTTTTCACTTTCAGAAGCACAATATTCCCCTGCAACGTTCACTAACATTCCTGTAAATGCAACGGGAGGCTATGTAATGTGTATCGTTGATATGAATGGCGATTATCTTGACGATATTGTAATACCTGATAACAACAGCATTAAAATACTTTACCAAAATCCTGACGGTACATTTACAGAAACTACACGACCGGCTGATGCTACCCCTTATATGCCCGGATGGAGTCTTGCCGCAGGCGATTATGACAAAAATGGTTTTAATGACCTTCTTTATGGTAACGGTAACGGTGTT
>JBQGDD010000187.1:0-9093 GCA_052038845.1 Dyadobacter sp.
AATTGCTGGTAGTTATAAGGCCACTTTTATAGGTAAAAACTATTTTTTCACCTGTAGAAGATTCTATTTCACTCAAATACCATGAGGAAATCCATGGTGCAAAAGTTTTATTGTAATTTGTGCCGGATTCACTTCCTTCACAGGACAGATAACTCCCTGTTAACTCCAGTGAATTAGTGTGCATACCAAATTTATATTTATTCCCAGATTTATCGATTATTGTCCAATAATTGCCCTGTTTATTAGGCCCAATTGCAGGAATAATTTTTATGTCATCATGAGGCAGCAGTACTATATCTCCATCGGCCGTAAAGACAAATTTACCTTCAAAATTTAAAAATTTATAATAAAAAACATCTGGTTCAGTATCAACCAAATTTCCCTCTGCAGCTTGGGCTATATATGTAGCTGTCCAATCTTGGTCGACAAGTTTACCTTTTTCGTTTTCTCCAATAAAACCATTTTCTGAATCATCTGGTATGCCTCTAACAACCCTTGTTATTAATCCACCAGCATTTAATGACCACCCTAGCCCTACCCAGCTTGATATATCACTTACCTTATTTCCTGAGGCATGGTACGATATTGATATTGGTACTGTGATATCAGAACTGCTAAGCGAAGTCAATGGCAAATTAATATTGGGTACTCCAGTATTAAGACTTACAGGAATATTAACATACTCCAAAAGTGCCGAAGCGTTTGGTGATGGCGGAAAGGGTATGCTGCCAATCTGCTGGCCTTGAGAATAGCTAAAAAAGCACCCAAAACATAAAGAAAATAATAAATTAAAAAACTTGAATTTCATAATTATTTGTTAAATTTTAAAAGGGGTGCAATATTAAAAATATTAAATTTGTAATGCAACCATTATTTTAATAAATCAATGGCTATGAAATTTATAATACGTATATCAAATTTTGTTTATAGTAATAATCAGTTTATTATATAACTTCTTCACTAAATATGTTATGCTTGCTATTTAAAAGCAAAAATTTTATTATTAGAGTTTTGCAGTGCTTTGGGGAATTTGCGCCGGGTTAATATCCGAGAGGGGCAAAATAGAGGTTTTTAAGTATAAAATTTTTAGGATGAATAATTCATAAGCATTGCACGATGGGGTCAGAACCTATTTTGAAACGTGTAGTGTTTTGTGGAGTTTAAGCCGAATGAAAAAGAGTAGGGGTCAGAATAGGGGTTTAATAGTTTCTAAAGGTAAAACTCAGCCAAGTTTAACCATGTCCTATCTAGTCAAAAATATTTTGGAATCCGTAGTGTTTTATGGTATTTGAGCAAGGTTAAGACTGTCGGATTACATTGACAATCTCTGTAGCTCAATTATTACTGAAAAGGCACTAAAAGTTCTGTCAACAATTTCGCCGTAATCATCAATAATATCATTTTTTAAGTTTTCAAGGCTTTGTTGATCGATAATTTTGTGACGAATATCATAAACTATAGAATCCTCGGTAAATCTTTGTAAGTATATCTTAAGTCGCTCCAGAAAATTATCTCTCAAACCTTGGAGGTCTTTCAAATTATGAACTTTGTTTTTATTAATATGTATGACAAATACTATATATCCGGCTTTTAGATTATTTTCAAAGCCTATGACTGTGGCAAGAAGATAATGCTTTATACGAATAAAATCTTTCTGAATTGACGAAAAAGAAGGGTTAATACCTTTGACTTCAATAATGTATTCTGAACTTGCTTTGTAGTCGCCATCGGCAGTACTTAGAGCGATATCAACCCTCCCCTTACGAATTTTATCTAGGTTTTCTGCGAAACCTTCGCTGGATGACGCAAAAATTGTAGGGCTAAAGATATTGGCCTCGGTCTCTTTACGACTATTATTAAAACAGCTTCTGTATAAAAGGTATGTTGGCTTTTCCGGCTCAATCTTATACCTATAATGATTTTTGCTATTCCACGATTGTAACTCTTTACAGATATTTACAGTTAAAAAGTATTCGGTAATGGAAGAGACACTACGGTCAAAACTCAGATGATATAGCTGGCTGTCCAGGTACGAAATATAAAGGGCATTATAAAATGATTCATCAAATTTAATTTCCCACATAAAAATTTTATGATAAAGTTGTGTAAGCTTACAATATTACTTTACAGTGCATTTTCGTAATATTACAATCGACGAATAACGGATTGGTAAACGTTCCGTAGTTCGTCAGAAAGATTACCAAGAAGCATAAATTCCTGTTGTAATTTCAGGCCAAGCGCAATATTGACGTTTTTTGGCATTCCAATCATGGCATACGTTAACAACTCACTGGCATAGTCATTCTTAGTTTCGGTAGTCAAAGATTTCATCAGGTACATCTCCTTTAAAAATTTACTGATTACCTCAATAATGACATTATTTGAGTGAATAGAAAATTGCAAATTTTCAAGGCATGAATAATAATAAGTCTGGGAGCCTGCGAGCAGGTTAAAAAATTCAATTTTTAAGGTGTCAAGTGAAATTCCAATACCTAGATAGTTGCTTTGGAGCAAAAATCGATAGAAGGAGGAATCACACTTTTCAGGATAGAACGAAATCAGATATTTTTCCGGATTAACAATATTCCCAATTGTGTTATTACGTTTTGTAAAAGAATAAAGGCTAGAATCACTTGTTAATACCTGATGGTCTGCTCTATCACAAAGGCACATGTAATCTACGATAATCTTCATGTAGTCGTCAAAACGCTCGCCCTCTTTAAATTTAGGCAACAGGTTGAGTTTCTCAGACACCAGATCAACTTTGCAGTTAATATCGATCCATTGCAATAAAGAAAGTAGCAGTTCTTGTCTTACTTGATAATAATCTTCAGGAACATCATAGCGTCTAATGAACTTGTCTGTTATCTGGACTGTCATCTTCGAAGCTGGGGAGGTTTCCAATTCAAGCAGTTCTCGCTCAATTTCATTTTTAATATAAAAAGAAATTGAAAATTTATGGATAAAATGAAAGTCCATTTTCTTTTCAAGGAAATAGAAAAGCATGACCGTAGAAAAATCGATTGCAAAAACTGTGGACGGGTTAGTGTAATTTACAGGCTTTGTAAAAATGGATGGGATGGTTGTAAATTTATTGCCTACGAGACCCGTTAAATGTAGATATGCATCTATGTAGCTTTTCTTAAACACAGCTGATGTAACTTCAGTGAAGCCTGTGCGGTAGTTGTAATAATCGTCTAGCGCCTTTTCAACATGGTTTTTTTCTTCAGTGCCTTGAGCCCCAAATGTGGACTTCAAAAATTCCTGTAGTTCTTCAGGATCTGATGGCATGTGAAATGACTCAAAACCTAAATCATTGGCAGGATTGTTCATCTCTGCTTGAATGTCCCTAAGTAAATGAAACGCATCATTTAAGATTTCAACGATCTGAATTTCAACTTCTCTTTTAGATATGCCTGATGTTATTTGGAATATATCATTGGCCTTCTTGCCTAAAAGTTCTTTCTGAATACCATTTTGTTTTTCTATTCTGATAGTCTCAGTTTGTCCGTTAGCCCTGTAAGTAACCCAATTTCCAAGTGAAACCGCTTCAAATGATTTGAAAAAATCGTACTTACTCATGGATAGGCCGAAGTAGTTGCGCCTGGCCACAGTATTGTTTTTTTCTTTGGCAAGGTTATATAATATTGTAAAACCTTTTTGTATGTCGGCTCCACTCCTGATAAGAATTATACTGATGTTCACTCCGAAGGATTCATTTTCAAAATCCTGCTTGAGCGACGCTGTCACTTCTTTAATTTTATCGAGCTTGTGGCCTCGTTCAAGGACATTCAGATACAGAAGTAGTGCCTGTTCATCATCGGGGTATAACCTATGGTATGTGTTATCGATTTCCTCAAGGTTGTCTATGTCATTAAGTTCTGTGTAGAGATTATGCTCAAAACGCAAAAATTCTTTTAAGGCAAAAGTGCTGTGAAGCCTCCAAAATTTTAATAAAGCAAGAACTTCTTCCGCATTGGAATTATCATGCTCATTCTCGTCTGTAAGTTGGTCGTGCAAAAGGTTAATATATAGCCGTAGGGATTCGCTTATGGCCGTTTTGTCTACGTAAGTTTCCATAAACTTTATGGCTTCTGAACGTCTCCCCAAAGCATTAAGATTTTCTGCAATCAGGTTTTTCCAGTTCATGTCAAAGCTTTCAAAGCTCATCAGTTGAGTCAGTCGATGGTAAATATCCTCTTTGTCGTAGTGTTTTAGGTATCTTACTGTCAGGGCTATATTTAAAAGCGTCTTTATCTCGTTATTCTTAAATTCTTTTTGGTTAATCAGGTTAATCTGGCTTAATAACACTGACTCATCAACTTTACCGGCGAGCACATTGAGAAATGTGTTAAAAATATTAAAACCATTCCTTTCTTCAATTACAGGTACCGAAGCCAAATAAGATGTAAATATATTGGGTATCAAATCTTCCTGCCCAGTTAAAAGTAGGATCGCAGACTGCATCAAATATGCTTCCCCATGACCCTCACGTTCCTTTTTCAGGTACGCATCTAATAGGCTGAGTGATTTGGTATAGTCCTTATTGTGGTTTAATAATTGGCAATAACAGAAAGTAAACACCCAGCTATCGGCAGGCATATAGCTATACATATCTGCTACAATTTTAAAAAAATGAGCATCATTTCTTATGAGATAGCCAAAATAGCCGTAAAAAAACCTTTGGTGATTAATGGAGTCAGCGATTTCGGTATCCTGCAATGCAACGACATACTTTTCGAGCAACGTAAATACTGGATTAATATAGGCATTATCATTATACAAAAACTGCTCGCCATGAATATATCTCACCGGAAAGTCGTTAAAAAAATTATTGATGGCAAGATCTATAGCTTGTCTCCATGCTTCGAGCGCAAAGAATTTTAATTCTGTGTATTTGTCAAAAGCCACTTCCGCCCGGAGTGAGAAATCCACTACATCTTCTAGGAAACGTAAGTCGTAGGTTGCTATGACATGGGCAACCATTGTCATTTGAAAGTTATATTCATTAAATACGCTCCGGGGTATCTTAGGGATAAAGTTCTTGAAATCATCGGCGCATATTGCTTTGACATACCAAGCGGTACGATTGAATTCATCGATTTGCAAAATTTGGGCTGCCATCTCCTCGGCCTTTTCTTCCTCATCCAGATTAAGATACTCTACACACGCGCGATCTCTTAAACTGCTATCAGAAGGATTTCTTTTATAAGACTGTATAAAGTCTGTCGCAGCACTTTGCCTCGAATATTTTGAACTTTCCCTTTTGCAGGAAGCCTTCAGATAGTATAGCTTACTCAGGATTATTTCCTGTTGCGGAACATTGTTTGACACGACTCGCTGCTCCAGATCCACAAGTAGGTCAAGTGCAGTCGTAACCTTAAATTGATAAATAAACTGTTCTATAGTGCTTAGCTGCTGCTTATAGTCCGATAACAATATCCCAAGACCATCTATAATATTTGTTACATAGGTATCACCGTAGTTATCACCAAGGTGGATGTTGCCCGATTCTGTTTTAACAGACCCAAAATTTACATTCTTACTACTCATAATTA
The DNA here is from genome assembly GCA_052038845.1 of Dyadobacter sp. GTDB lineage: Bacteria > Bacteroidota > Bacteroidia > Flavobacteriales > Flavobacteriaceae > Flavobacterium. The sequence goes on from JBQGDD010000187.1 coordinate 5,559, forward strand.
TCGCCTATACGGATGTCCCCTCCCTGACTATTAATATTTCCGGTGTTAACATTTTTGCTATTTACTACATGCACTTCTGACTTGGTAAGCTTTTCAAATATTTCTTCTAGATATTGTTTGTTGTGAGGATTGTCTTCAAGATCCCGCTCCAAAATGGTGCCTACAGCATTTCTTCTGGCTGGGCTATCCGGCTTTAACTGCAAATCGATAATTTCTTGACGGGAAACACCTTCTTTGGTAAATAATTTTTTTATCCAGGCTAATGCATCTGCCGAAAGCTTTTCTACAGTGTTGTCAAAAGCTTTATCAAAACCCTTTTCTGCAAGTTTGTTTACCAATAGGGTAATTGCTGCAGTCGTAATTATTGCCATAATATTCTTGTTTAGTTGACGGTTTTCCTAGAAAGTTTGGTTATAAACGTAAGATAGCAATTTAGTGAAAAATAGGATGGCAATATAGTTTTAGAGCCTTGTAATTGGTTTAATTATAATATCAATATCTTTTTTATTTAGCCCTACCCGTATAACATGAGACTGGGAAACATTGATAGTATCATGGAACTTGGGATTCTTATAAGATATCCTATCATAAATAAGATTTTTGGTTGAAGGGGGATCAAAGAGATTAAAGTCTCCTGCCCATTTTATCATCGATTCAACATCATGTTGCACTGATGCTTCAAACCATTCATCATCTTTGCCATTACAAATAAGTATCCCTCGATATATTAAGGTTTGTAATGTACCGCGCACTGCATTTAGGCTCCCATTAAATTTTCGGAGGTGTGATAAAGAATCAATAAACCAAAGACCTGCGCCTGTAAGGTTACTGTTTTTAAATTCAGTAACTTTATCATGTGCCTCTTCCAATAAAGTCGGGAACACAATACTAGAAATACCGGAATTCATCATTGGGCTCGCATCTTCCGAAAAAAGCTTTTGTACATTTATTTGGCACATCTTTCCCTTAGCTATTTCCTTCGCAATAATATTTTTATAAGTTCGCTCCAACTTTTGTCCGTCTTCATCTACAATAAGAATGACAAAGTAATCTTCAAGCCCGACATCCGAAAAGGCAGTGATAATCTCACATATTGCCCTTCCAGATACAGCAGTATCAAGAAATACAAATTTCTCATTACTTGCAGAATCTTGTTTATAATGTTTGTCATGGTTTAATTCTGTAGGATTGAGTGTTAACGTATTACCAACGACCTTGACAATAGATTCATAAAATGCCGTATAGGGCGACGATTCTTTACGAATCGTGTCAGCTAATATTTTTGTCCAGAATGTTCTCATCTGCTTTGAAGTCGTCTCAATCTTTGCATCACCCCAATCTGAGGTATAAGGCAGCAGCCAAACATTGTAATGCAAGCTAAATTGTGTCAATTCTAAAAGGGGGTTTGGCAATTGTGATATCGATGTTTTAGCCCCACTATAGAATGGATAGGCACCTCTGCTTGGTATTATCAGGCGATGGAAATCATGCTCCATCAAATATTTTAGTTGTTTATGTACCTGCACGCACGCGGAGCTATATGATAGTATATTGTCCGGCGTTATAAGGTCATATAATATTTGATTTTTCATTAAAATTTGTTGGCTTATCATTCAACTGCTGAAAAGCGATGATGTGGTTGAAAGTGAATATGCGGCAAACTCAATTTTATTGTTTAAACATTAAGTTTAGCTACATATATCATATTATTAAATTTCATGATATCTTATGCATCATATATATTAAGGCAATCATAGTTGCAATAGTCGAATGCTATAATATTACAAAAGACAATACTATTACTAAAAGAAATATAAAAACGATACATCCATTGTTATTACTATACCTTTTTTTTGCTGAAGCTCTGTTTACAAAAGTTCCTGAAACATAAGTTCCATCTTTGCGATAATATGGTTTCCTATATCCCATGTTAAATTTGAATTGCTTTTATATAATCACTGTGTTTTTTTTAACCTGAAGCGAACATTTCCCCACATTGTTAAATTTTATTTAGAATATATTTAACAGTACAAAGCTCACAAATATATGCTTCTAAATTAAACTATCATCAACTGACGACAGCCAGTTGATACAATGTCAACAGAAATATTAAAATTGTAGAATACACCATGAGCCAAGAACTTGGTTTCAAATTTTTATACTTCTACTTAGATAGTTTAAATTTCACATTATGCTTTGACTGTTTAAACCAGTTATCACTAACACGGTTATTATCACTATTCGGTAATGGTTCAGCGGTATTCACTTTAAATGTTGCAGGTAAATTTACACAATGACCAAAAATTAGCGCATGTTGAGTGGGAATTGATGGCATCCTTCGCATGATTGTTTCAGAGACGTGAGGTGTAATCTGTCGGATATGTGATAAATCTTCAGGATTTTGTATTCTATGGACAATAAAATTGCTGCATTGACTTAAAACAGTTTTTGAAAGTTCGCTTGGTCTTTGAGATGAAACTATTAAGAATAAACCAAATTTTCTTCCCTCCTTAGCAACACGTTCAAATATAAGATTTGCTTTTAAAAAGCTATTTTGGATGTTATTAACAATATAACGATGCGCCTCTTCTAAGATAAGATTGACTGGGTATGTATTTCGAGGTTTAATTTCTTTTACGGCTTCATAAAGTATACGTGTAATTACACAGGATATTACTTCCACAACTTCATCTTCGACTGAACTTAAATCTATGTTGATTATTTGATTTTTTTTCCATGTCTTTCCATCAGAGTGGAACAGACCTAAAATTTGCCGTTTATATTTTCTAATATCACCATCATCTTGTCTAAAAAAAGCAAAGTCAGGTCTATGCATTAAACTTTTTACCCTTGTTATCATCGAAGAATTGTACTCACGTATTTGATTATTTCCGTGTGCTTCTTCATATAATAAAGCTAAATCAATCACCTCATCTAAATACTCAAATTTAAAGTGCTTATATGGTTCATAAACAGGCATTTTGAAATTTTGTGACAAGAATAGGGGATTACCATGTTCATCCTTTGAATTTAAGTACTTCGTAAGATCTTCACCTCCTGGCATTGTGGCAAAATTTACTCTTAAACAATTTCGGAATGTCAGGTCATCATTTGTATCTTTTATTTTAGTTATTCTTTTACCTTCATCATTTATGTATGTAAATTTTGAATCAATACTAATATCTTCAGTATTAAATTTTTGTAGTATCGATATTATTCTTGTGCTATTAGCGCCGGGTCCATTGGGACTTCTCAAAATTTCGGTTATACATGTTGCTAATATATGATTCTTAACTTCCTTAACATCCGCATTTGATGAGAAGATGGGGGCTAAACCTAAGGTGTTTCGTAAAATAGGAAGTTGTGTTTTTTCACTTGCTTGAAGGAGTAGCGCCCATTCTTCAATAGTTAAAAACCAGTGGGGTAACTTAAAAGCTTGAACCCCTTTCTCACGATTTTTGTCAATTGATAAAAATTTCGCCTTAAGGTTTTCATCAATTAAACCAATTTCAGCAAATGCCTTTTTGTACTCCCC
>JBQGDD010000188.1:0-13548 GCA_052038845.1 Dyadobacter sp.
GTTGGGGTTTTGGTATCTCCGGATCCGTTAAAGGCATTTATTAGTACCATACCTATACCGTAAAATACATAACCTGAACTCAGTATCATTATAGCCTCAACGGCTATTACATGTATATGGCTGTTATCAGTAAAAAAGGCCATCAAAGGTTCGGCAGCAAGCAGTGTTATAATCATAATTGCTGCCATATAGATTACATTAAACTTTGCGGTAACAAACACTGATTTTTCTGCCCTCTGTACATCTGAAGCGCCAAGATTTTGACCTACAAGTGTAGCTGCCGCACCACTTAGCCCCCATGCCGGCAACATAAAAAACATCATAATCCTTAAAGCACTCTGATATCCCGCAGAACCTTCATCGCCACCTGTTTCAGCTACAAATTTTGCTAAAAATATCCAACTGCAAGATGCAATCACAAACTGTAACACGCCCGGTGTTGCAATTTTAATGAGGTTTTTAATTTGTTCAAAATCAGGTTTAAAGTAAGATAGGGCTACCTTTAAAATACCTTTTCCGTTAAAAAGTATATAAAGCTGATATAATACTCCTATACCTCTGCCTATGGTTGTGGCTATAGCAGCACCTGTTAGCCCATAACCCGGTATAGGGCCAAAACCATTTATAAGTACAGGGCACAGTATGATATTTATAATGTTGGCTATCCATAAACTTTTCATGGCTATGGCTGCATTACCCGCCCCACGAAAAATACCATTTAAAAGAAAAAGCAGTATTATAATAAAACTGCTGCCCATCATAATTCGGGTAAAGTTAGTGCCAAACTCTGCAGATTCTCTTGATGAGCCCATGAGTATGAGGATATCAGTTGCATAAATTATTCCCAGTACCGCAATAAATATATTTATAGTAAGTGCTATCATAACAGCCTGCATACCTGCTTTTGCTGCGGCTACGGGGTCTTTTTCGCCTATACGCCTTGCAACCACTGCTGTTGCAGCCATGCTCATACCAATAGCAATAGAATAAATTACAGCGAGTACAGATTCTGTTAAGCCTACCGTTTGTACCGCAAAACTGCTGTTTTCCAGATGCCCTACAAAATAAAGGTCCACCAGTGCAAATACTGATTCCATCATCATTTCGAGCATCATAGGTATTGCTAAAAGCAGTACTGCCCTCCTGATGCTTCCTTTCGTGAAGTCTATATCTCCACCCCTGAGCGATTGTTTTAAGAGGTTTACAAAGCGTGTAAAACCCTTAGAGGATTGTATTTCCTGAGTCATTTATAAAAAAGTAAAAGATTAATAATAGCATATATAGGCTTTAAAGGATAAAAGCCTGTAATAAGTTTACCATGAATTGCTGCCTAACGGATTCTGGCAGCAGATACTATTATAACTGTTGTGTACATAGCACAAATATAAAAGAAAAAATTATTGGGAGTGAAAATTAGTATTAATTTTCAATAAGCCTGCTGTTTATCCTGCCCGCCGCTATCCACGAGGCTAAAAAGCCAAGCGTATAAATAGTGGCAATAACTATAAGTATATTAAAAGCATCAAAATCAATAGGGTAGGGTATTGGCCCTAACATTACTATACTGTATTTTTGCTGTATAATTACTATGGCTATACTTACAAAAAGCCCGAAACCTGCACCTATGGTAGTAATAAACATTCCCTGATACAGAAAAATTTTTCTGAGTTGCTTTATCTCTATACCCAGGTTAAAAAGGGTTTTGATGTTTTCTTTTTTATCCAGTATAAGCATTATTAATGCCCCTGCAAGGCAAAACATTGTCATTATAACAACAAGCGAACAAAAAAGATACGTTACCATGTTTTCGGCATTCAGCATTTTGTAGAGTGACTCATTTTGCTGTGCCCTGTTTTTTATAACTATTTCATCTTTAAAAATAGCCTGTAGCCTTTGCCTTACCGCTGCTTCAGAAGCATTGGGCATCAGTTTAATTTCTAAAGAAGTATACTGATTGGGTTTAAACTGGAGTAAATCCTGGGCAAGACCTAAATCGCAAAATACAAACTTACTGTTAACATCATCGTTTACAGAATATACGCCTATAGGTACTAACGATGCTTTTTTTAACGCATCTTCAGCAGAATTGATAAGCCCTTTTCCTGCTTTGGGAACCCATACTTCAAGCGCGTTATTAAAATCAAACAGCCCCATAGAGAGTTTAGAGGTTGTGCCAATACCAACCACTGCCTGTGTAGTGTTTGGCTCCAGCCATTTACCTGCTATCAATTGCTCTTCCATATCATTCACACTGGTGTAAATGCTGTCGGCACCCTTTAGGTAAGCTACCTGCTCTTTTCCTTTAAAGTAAAATAAAACCCGTTCTTCAGCTATCCTGCTGTAATTGGCAACTCCTTCGGTTTTATTAAGCTCTGCTTCCTGTTGGGGGTTAATAAAAAAAGATTTTCCCACACTGGCGGTAACCTTCAGCTCTGGGTCTGTAGCGTTAGTAAAGGCAACCGTATAAACTTTTAATCCGCTAAAAGCCGACATTATTATAAACAGCGCAGCAGTACCTGCAAAAATGCCCAGTGCTGCTATAAGGGTAATAATGTTTACCGCAGTGCTTTTGCTTTTGCTTATAGTATATCTTTTTGCTATGTATAACGGAAAACTCAAATCAGGATTTCTTGCGTTTGTCCAGCAATTCGGGGTTGGTTATAGGGTTGTTTTCTCCTTTAAGTTCTTTGTCTATTTTTTCTATCTGGTCTAAAGAGTCGTCAACATAAAAAATAAGGTTAGGTACTTTGCGCAACTGCATCTTTACACGCTGTGACAGGTCGTGCTTAATAAGCGGGGCATTAGATCGCACTGCGGCGAGTATTTCACCTGACTTTTCTGAAGGGAATACACTTAAGTAAACCTTTGCAATAGAAAGGTCGCTGGTTACATTTACTTTAGATATAGATATGATAAGGTTTGAGATATTGTTTTTACGTATTTCACCCTGTAATATATCTACTAAATCTTTTTGCAGCAGTGTGCCTATTTTTTTTTGCCTGTTTGTTTCCATAATGCAAAAGTACTGAAAGTTTTAAAGCAGTAAATTTAAAATACTATGCCTGCTGTATATTTATTTCCTGACAAAGCTCAATTAACACACCATTAGTGCCCTTTGGGTGAAGAAAAGCAACCAGTTTGTTGTCTGCCCCCTTTTTTGGGATTTCATTAAGTACAGTAAAGCCTTCGTTTTTCAATCTCTTTATTTCGGCTTCTATGTCCTCTACATCAAAAGCAATATGATGTATGCCTTCGCCTTTCTTTTCAAGAAATTTAGCAATAGGGCTGTCAGGTGTTGTGGCTTCCAAAAGCTCAATTTTATTAGGACCGTTTTTAAAAAAAGAAGTTTTAACCCCCTCGCTTGCTATCTCTTCGGTTTTGTAGCTGGGTGTCCCTAAAAGCTTTTCAAATAAAAGGTTAGAAGCCTCAATATCTTTAACGGCAATGCCAATATGTTCTATTTTTCTCATAATTCAAATATATTGAAAATAGAAGAATAATGGTGTATATTATTTTGCCGTTTAAGCTGCCACAAAATATATTAACACTTAAAGCAATGCCGCATCTTTTCTTTTTGTTATATTTGCTTGTAAGTGTACACAGTAACACTGCATATTATTTATGTACTGCATGCAGTTAAATTATTGCTAAAAAAGTCCGGAGTGATAAAACAGCGCGGTTAAATTATTTTATTTTTATACTTTACAGCACTGTTTATTAATGTAATTGATTTTAATGTAAATGGATTTTACAAACCCTCTTGTTTATGGTGTTCCCTGTTTTTTGGGGCTTATTCTTTTAGAACTTAGTTATAGCAAATCAACCCGCCGAAAAGATCTTTATGAATGGAAAGATTTTGCCTCAAGCCTTTCTATAGGTGTAGGTTCTGCTGTTTTGGCAGCATTGCTTAAAACGGTAACGGCAATACTCATATTCTCTTATATATATGAAGTTTTTAACCCTGTGGTAAATGGGGTGCGTACTAATATATTTGGGTGGGAATCTTTTGGCTATGCCTGGTATATTTGGCTGTTATGTCAGCTTGCTGACGATTTTAGCTATTACTGGTTCCATCGTCAAAACCACATGGTGCGCTTTTTTTGGGCAGCACACATAGTACATCACTCATCAGATAACTTTAATCTTGGCACAGCAGTACGTAATGGCTGGTTTACTCTTTTTTACAAGCCATTATTTTATTTATGGATTCCTGCAGTTGGTTTTCCTGTAGAAATGCTTTTGGTGTGTTTAGGCATAGAGTCGTTATGGCAGTTTCAGCTTCATTCTGTGTACGTCCCAAAAATGGGCTTTATAGAAAAAATATTCAATACCCATACAATGCATCAGGTACATCACTCTAAAAACCTTGAGTATATGGATAAAAACCATGGAGGCTTCCTAAATATTTTTGATAAAATGTTTGGCACATGGAAAGAGCTTGATGATGATGTAGATGCTGAATTTGGTGTTACAACCCCTCCCGGCTCTTATAATCCGTGGGTGATACTGACACATGAATATACCAATATATGGAATGACACTAAGAAGTCTAAAAACTGGGGACATAAGTTTATGTATATTTTCGGACCTCCGGGATGGAGTCATGACGGAAGTACCAAAACAGTAAAGCAAATGCGCAAAGAATTAAAATTAGCCCGCATAGCTAACGAAGGTGCTGTTGGGCAGGAACAGGAAGATAGCATATTGAAAAAGAGTTCTGCTAAAAAAGCTGAATATCAGGAAGAGGTCTTGTAAAAGTTTTTTATACAAATTTAAAAACCCTGCATACTATAAAGTGTGCAGGGTTTTAAGTTTTGTGGTCCCACCTGGGCTTGAAATGTACAAAAACATATAAGCTAAAATTTGTACTAAAATGACAAGAACGTCTTTATTTACAAGACTTTTGCAAATATATACTTTATACGCAATTTGTATTGGCTTGCAATAAATTGTCTGAATTTGAACTTAACCGTACAAAAGCCGTACAATAATTATTTATATTTGCCATTAAATAGATTTTATGGCGACTGTTAATTATCTCTATCGTTCAAATAAAGAAAGTGCTTACTTAATTCTTAGACTATTGTTTAGGCACGAAAATAAGGACTCTGTGATAGGTGCTACCACTAAATGCGAAGTTTCAAAAGAATATTGGTTTAAATACCATCAGCAAAAACGCCTAAAGGATATTGATCTAATTGAAAGGCAAGCCGAAATTAATGCGGAGCTAAAAGAAATAGAGAAGCATGTCCTGAAAGCTTTTAATAACTCTAAGATGAATAATGTAGACAAACGGTGGCTTCAAACACAGATTGACAACTATTACAGCCCTCCTGCTGCAACAATCGGCTTACCTAAAGAGCTTGTAGACTATATAGATGTATATATAGATTATAAGCGTGTTGGATTAACTGAAAGCACGATAAAAAAATGTAATGTCATAAAACAGCTACTTAAAAGGTATCAAACGAACCGTAATAAATCATTACTTATTTCAGAAGTAGATACGCATTTTAAAAAAGATTACGAGGACTACTGTGCATCTAATGGATATGCTCCAAGCACTATAGCAAGAAGCCTCCGTTTTATAAAAACGGTTTGCAGACATGCTAAATTTAACGGTCTTGAGACCAATCATCAACTTGATAATATTAAGACGAAACAATATAAAACTGACACCATATACTTGACTAATTCTGAATTAGATTTAATTTCTAAAGCACAGGGGCTTTCCGAATCATTAGAGAATGCTCGGGATTGGCTTTTGATAAGCTGCTATACTGGCCAGCGCATTTCTGATTTTATGCGCTTTAAGAAAGAATTGGTACGGTATGAAAAAAACAGGGTAGGTGAACTAAAACCTTTGATAGAATTTACTCAGATAAAAACAAATAAAAAAATGACATTGCCATTATCTAAGCAGGTAATGGAGATACTAGAGAAAAGGAATGGTGAGTTTCCACGACCACTATCAGACCAAAAGTATAATGAATACCTTAAAAAAATATGTAAGGCAGCAGGGGTAAATGAGTTAGTTCATGGAAGTAAAAAAAGTGAAACCTTTCCAGGAAGTAAAGTTTATAGGAAATACTCAGGTTTATTTGAGAAATGGGAACTTATTAGTTCTCATATTGGCCGCCGTTCATTCGCAACAAATAACTATGGCACTATACCAACTTCTTTTTTAATTTATATTACAGGACATAGTACTGAAAATATGTTTTTAAATTATATTGGCAAGAGCAATAAGGATATTGCTATGGAGTTAACTAATTATTTTTAAATGACACATATACATAAAATTACGGAGATAGAAAACCTACTTAGCCGACTTGATTTCCAACACAATCATTATAGAGAATTGCCAACAAATGAATTAATAGAACTCTTGCAAGTTGATTGCATGAATATGGACAACATGATTAGCCGTATTTATGTTTATTTAGAAGCTAATATATTCCCATCATTAGAATTCGACCAGCTTAAACAAAAAGCGAAAAAAATAACGCAAAAATTATTGGAAGCTACTGAAGAATTGACAGCTCTTGGGAGTCATAGAAGTGCCGAGCTTGAGGAATTTTACAAAAATGTATATTTTGACCTTTATAAGGATAAAGCCAGCTCTCATGTGGTCATAAATAATGACCAAGTGAGTGAGTTAAAAAATTATCTAAGAAATACCGGAATAACCGTTTCTATTGAACCTAAAAGAGAACAGCCGACTTATGACCCAAATTTATGGGATAAAGATAATTTTGAGCTTTTTAAATATCTGTATGAAAATTATTATACAGGGGATAAGAGACACTTAACAAATATTTGGTTCTACTTAAGGTATGATTATAAAATAGGTAAGAAAATAACTAAAAAGAAATATATCGAATTTATCTCTTCAACTTATAACATCCAAATAACAAACTTTGACAAAGGGGTCAATTATTCGGCAGATAAAAGTACTATAGACGATCACAGAATTAATTTCGAATCAAAGTAAAAAAACACATAAAACACATTTTTTAAATCTTTTTTCAACACACAGCTAACGATTTCTTTGCAGTAGTTAATAATCTTAATAACTCTAAAAATGAAAACCGTACAGTTAATTGAAACTACCCCCGAGGATTTAGCATGTCTAATCAGTGCTGGCATTACAGCCCAACTTCAAGATTTTAGTAAAAATTTCAACATCAAATCCCAAGACCATGATCTTCTAACCCGCCAAGAAGCCTGCGATTTTCTCAAAATCGACAGTAGCACTCTTTGGCACTGGACTAATAAAGGCAAGGTCAAGGCTTACGGGATTGCTAACAGGCGATACTACAAAAAGAGCGAATTACTGGAATGCCTTAAACCCTTAAAAAAGTAATGACAGCCATGAGAGAGCAAAAATCAACTGATAGCATTCTTGACGAAATCCTTGAAAAGGTAAGCCCAATTACTTTTAGGAATTATTTCGAAGATATGGAGGACAAGACTAAACTTCAAAAGAAACATTATCTGATACCAGTTATAGACAACCTTATTCAAATAACAAATCGAGAAAGTTACAGCCTGTGCCGTAAAAACGAAGCAGTATATCTCTTCAATGGGAAATATTGGCAGCAGCTGGATAGCGATGCATTTGTAGATTTTTTAGGCAAAGTGGCCTTGAAGGCTGGAGCAGACAGATATGATGCACGTCATTACCACTTCAAAGACGAACTATATAAGCAATTTCTTTCCGATGCTGCTTTGAATGAAATACATCTACCTGAAAAGGTTTTAATCAACCTGCAAAATGGGACGTTTGAAATAAGTGCGGAAAAGCAGCAACTTAGGCAGTTTGATAAAACAGATTTTATGACGTATCAGCTACCATTTTATTATGACTCTACTGCAAAACCTGAAAAATTTATCAAATTTCTAGATGAGGTTCTGCCTGAAAAAGAATTACAGTTAGTTTTATCTGAATACCTTGGGTATATCTTTATACGAAACAATGTTTTAAAACTAGAAAAAGCTTTAATTCTTTTCGGGTCAGGGGCTAATGGTAAAAGCGTGGTATTTGAAATTATAAATGCGATTGTGGGAGAACAAAATATTTCCTCTTACAGTTTGCAATCCTTAACTGATACAAACGGGTACTACAGAGCTATGCTTTCTCACAAATTAGTAAATTATGCGTCTGAAATAAATGGAAAACTTGACGCAGCAGTTTTTAAACAACTATGTTCGGGGGAACCAGTGGAAGCCCGACTACCTTATGGTAAGCCGCTTACAATAAAAGACTATGCACGCCTTATTTTTAATTCTAATGAACTTCCAAAGGAAATCGAAAACACTGATGCTTATTATAGGCGTTTCTTAATAATCCCTTTTAACGTTACTATACAGCCTGAAAAACAAGACAAGGAATTGGCCACTAAAATAATCACTACTGAACTTTCAGGTATTTTTAACTGGATTATTGATGGGCTTCAAAGACTATTGGCAAACAGAAATTTTACCCAAAGCCATATCATTGAAAACCAAATAAAAAAGTATAAAGTGGAGAGCGACAGCATACTAATGTTTCTTGAAGAAAATTATGAAAAATCTACCTCTGAAAATATAAAGTTATCGACACTGCATCTTGATTACAAAAATTTTTGCCAAGCGAATAGCTTTATAGCATCTGCAGAGAGAGTATTTTCTAAAAGGCTGGACAGCCTAGGTTATGACCGGAAGCGAACAAGTTCGGGGTATGCAATTTACGCCAAAAAATTACTTTAAATAGCTGCACTTTGTACACTACGTACATGTAGATAATGCACAAAGTGCAGTATTATAAAAATCTTTATTATGAAAAATATAAACTATATAGTAATCAGAGAACCACAATTGAAAACGTTTGAAAGTAAGATAAAGGAGCTCTTAAAAAAAGGCTGGCTGTTACATGGTAACCTTATTGTAAGTGAGGATTTACTATACCAAGCAATGATACTCCCCGAAATAGCCAACAATTAAACGTACCTACACCTGAGTATTGTAATATACTCAGGTGTAGTACAATTATCTGCGGCCATAATCCTATCAAGGTCTTTCGAGTAAATTATACTATAATAAATCCAATAGTCACTAAGATTTTGAAGCTTTTCAAGATGCTTAATTACAACTAACAGTTATGAAACTGGGCATAAATTTATTTAGTAAGTGCTTCGATTGTGTGTTCAGTTCACGATTAAAACTATTGTAATTCATCCTCTAATGCTGAAATAAATTCGTTATGATTTTTTTGCAAACCCGGCTCTAGTCCTATGCTGAATCTATCAATACAAAAATCAACAATTACGTTTCTTCTATCATCTACATTTGTCTTTGTGAAATCATTATGTTGAATCAAACCCGCTAGATTCCGAGTATCTGCAATTCCTGAATGTAAATAACCACTCACTTTATTAATTGGAGGCAAATTTCCAAGTCCTTTATTTAAGGTTTGCTCTAAGAGTGCTAAATTTCCAATTCTATTTTTCTCATAATTATAATCTTCAGTAAAATTGTAACTTAAAGCATCAAAATTAGGGTCTTTGCTAAAGATATGTTCAACTTGCAAATCTTTATAACTTTCATAAGTTATATATTCGCCGTTATATTCTGACAGTAAATATTTTGTAGCTCCATTCTGATACACAGGATTATCAAGATAATTTCTAAAGATATGGTCATTCACAAACCTTTGACAAAAATCTATTAACCTAGACTTAATTTCTTCAACGGTTGGCTCACATTGAGCTACATGAGAACTTAGCCAATACATATCTGCTATAGGATTAGTACCTCTAAGTTTATAAATTCTAACCTCTACTGCTTCAAGAAGCTTTAAAACATAATCTAACTTTTTTTGCATATAAAGCCTTACAATCAAAGGATAAAGCGTTGCTGTAAATTCTAGGAACCTAAATGGTTTATTATACTCTGCTTTATTTTCAACATCTTTTATCAAATCCGAATAATTTATAGCAAAGTTTTTAAAGTCCTCAATATAATCTGTGATGAAAATTTTCAAATCTTCCGGCTTAGCTTTTAGCTCTTCACATGTTACTTTCAAATTATTAAATATGGTTTCTGCCCCATCTCTATTATTCCAGGTTTTAGGAAAAAGTTGCCGAGCAGAATAATAATGCTGGGTAAAAATTGTATTTTCCTCTAAACGACTCAAAATACCTAACTTGTCTTTTGTTAAGATCAAATCATCATAGGAATCAAAAATATACTCAAAACTGTCGTTTATATACTTATTTAGTGATTCATCTAAATTTATAGTACTATACAGCATCAAAATGCTCTTTGTCTTGTCTAATATTCTTAAAGGCAATCCTCTATCATTAATAATGGAGAACATTTTAACTGCCTGTGCTTGGCTTTCTACATTAAATACAAGAACCTCAATTCTCTCCCGTATGTAAATTATTCTATTTTCAATTTCCTCTGGGCTTAAAGGATTGGCAAGCGCATTAAATAATTTCTTTGCAGAGTACATGAATTTTTGACTTCTCTTATTAATAGATAACTCATTAATTTCAGTGTAATTAAATAACAATCTATTTAAAAAAATTCCATCCTCACCCAATGGATAAAGTTTTAAATTATTTTCTTTTCCTATAAAAGCAGTTAAAAGTCCATGTTTAACATCTTCATCTTCAATCTTATCAATAAGTACTTTTAATAATATAAAGATCGTGGTTATTCGCTGCTGCCCATCAATTATTTCATATACTGTATCTGTAGATAAACCCACGGCTTTATTTTCTTTAAAAGACAATGTTCCTACAAAATGATTCATATTATCTTTTAGGCTTTCTTCGATATCTTGCCAAAGAGCTTTTCTTTCAATGTCTGTCCAACTGTATTTACGTTGATATGTGGGAATTATAAATTTATTTCCTGTAAAAATCGATCTAATATTTTCTGTTTGGCTTTTGGTTATTGACATAGTTAGTTAATTTTTAGACTGTACTATTGCTATTTGTTTTAAAAAAAATTTTCATCTAAAATAGAATATTGTATGAGGATTAGTGAATTTAACAGGTTTTATTTTTCAGAAACTATTATTTTCAATAAAAAACACCAAATGACTACTATTCTTGGTAGGTGTGGTATAATATATTGTTTATCAACAAGGAGATATTGCCAGCAAGCAAGCCTATTATGGCTTATTAGCGACACTATTATACAACAAATAACAAAATGTATAACAACTTTTAAATATACTTGTAGTCCGCCTGTAATGCTGTGTGCAACATATTGCTATATAATTACAAAATGATTACAGTACCTTAGATATGTAACTTGCTGTTTTTAACGTTTTTCTTCTAGCTCCATGTCTTCACACCTAGCAAGCCCTAATTCGCGCCCTACAACTTTACACTTGTAATAAGTTCGTTTTATCGCTCCAAAGTCATTTTGAGAATCTACATAGCTCAACACTATAAAAGTACTGTCATTCAGCTGATCAATTGTTTCATCGGGTTGATAAGGAAATTTAGAGCTTCCAGGTGACTTTAATAATTTTTCTACACATAGATGTGATTGAACTACAGCATCTTGTTTAGTGAGCTTGGGTTTAATATCTTGACTTTTCTCATTACTAAAGAAACATGATTTGATAGTAAAAATGCCTACTGTAACTATTCCGATCATAATTGCACAGCCCTTAACGGACTGTTTTGGGTCTTGCTTTGGTTTTTGTGTCATGGTGGTAATTTGGTGATTAATAAATGTTCAAAAAAAAGAGCGTGAACTACATCACGCTATCACCAAGGTTACCACACCTTACCAAAGCTAATGACATAGCCACGCCCAAACGGGCGCACTACATACATTATAAGCTTTGGTTTTCGTCTTGTGGTAATTAGGTGAAAGCAATAAATGTAATCAGTACGTTATATTTTCTAAAGCAAAAGTAGTAATCAAATCATTGTCAGGAAAATTAAATTAAAATATATTATGTTGCTATCTTAAGAAGCTTAGACTTTAATATTGCAATATTCTTTTTGTGACCAATCAAATTTTTTCTTATTTGTATACAGGCTTCATTATCATATTGAAATCCTACTTGACCAAAGTGCCCTCTAAGAACCATTCTTCCTTCTATTAGTTCTGCTTTGGCATGAGCAAATTTATTTCTTACATCTATAACTTCTTTAAAATATTCTTTAAATAGAGTTAAGTTAAATTCTTCTGGTGCATTTAAGCTAATCAATTCTTTAAGGATATCCCACTTTCTAAAGGCCTCTGATTGCGAAAAATATAATTTATAATCTCCTACATGGTTATCACGTTGGGACTGGCATTTCTTAATTAAATTTCTCTTGATTTCTTTGTAATCAGTTTTAAAAATTTTTTCAATCTTTGGCTTTAAGTCAGCATCAGTAATAGAATCTATTAGTAAATAGTATATTTCTTCAATTTCTACATCTAATTCACTTGTAGCAGCAGTTATTAATCCTCTCGTAGCATTCAATTCCAATAGCTTGTCCAATGTTAATTGTATGAGCTTTTCAAGTTTGTCTAAAAATGTATCTCTATTTGAATGAAATGTAATCCTGTCCATAAAGGCCAATCTTTCCTTTACTTCAGGATTATCTCTAAAATTAGATTTTGCTGTATAGAATAGTATTTCAGTAGAGAACCCTTTTTCGTTACGGATTTTTTCGATTATTTCATCACCTGTGGTAGCATTAAGATTAAAATCAGATAAGATCAAATCATATTTGTGGGTATGAAGATGATTATCTAATTCAGCCTCATCATTTATTGTAATAATATTTGGCTCAAAACCTAAATCTTCAAGAAATAATTTTATCTTGTTAACTTCACCATTATCAATATAATCTTCAATGTCGTTATCAATCCATAGTATATTATATTCTAACCTCATAAATATTAGCTATTTTGAAATGAAATAAGAAACTCAACTCCTTTATTCATTTTGTTGTTTACCGTAATTGTCCCATTCATTTTTTCAATTATTTCTTTAACATGGTAAAGACCAATACCCGAACCTCTACGTGATGTTGTAAAGCCAAAGTCAAAGATGTTCGACAAAATATCATCATTTATACCCCTACCATTATCTATAAATGATAATACTGTATTTTTAGTGTCCTTAAACCAATATAATTCAATTAATGATGCACCATTTTTTGAAGAATTACTTATAAGGTTATCAAGTACAATTATCATATCTATTGGATTAATTTTAGCTTTAAACATTACACCTAACTCGGTTTGTATGCTTACATTTAGTAGCTCTCGATTAATTCGTAAGTCAGACCTAAGCTTATATACATTCTCAATATATTCATTTGTAAATGAAACAATATCGGTATCTAGTTTATTTGAATGGATATTGAAATTAACTTTTTTAAAGTATTTAGAAAATGAAGTGATTTTTTCATTTTGACGACTGAGCCTTTTCACAATTTCAACCATATCATCTTTTGACGAATAAGAATTTATCGCTTTAACAAGGTTTTCAATATCGGACTTTATAAGGTTTGTTGTAAGACCAATATGGTGTAATATGCT
>JBQGDD010000189.1:0-4715 GCA_052038845.1 Dyadobacter sp.
ATGATCTACAACAAACATATCAAGTGTGTTTTCTGCTATGTATATCAGGTTTTGTCCCCCCATAATAGAGGCTCCTGTACCTGCCTGATTCATGTTTTCTCCAAGCAAAATTTTTGTGTCACCGTCAAGTATTACATTTACATCCGTTTTTATATGGATACTTGGGTTTTCGTTTACCCTTACACGGGCTGTAGTAGGTAAGTTTAAGGTAACTTCCCTATAATTATCAGTGCTGCTGTTACTGCCCTGGTGCACTTGGAATATTTTATCTCCATCAACATTTGGTGAGGTAAAAGTACCTTCAAAATTAATAAAGCGGTAACCCGTACTCCACGTCCATGTAAGGTTATGTTCTGCCGCTAAATCCCAAAAACTCTGCTGTGCCGTTTCTCCCTGAAGGTAACGCTGCTGATCTACACCTATACCAAATTTAACCTTAGTATAGTTGCCAACTGGTATATCATGCAAATGCACAGTATGCATATCAGCTTCTTCACTAATCACAAAGTAGCTTTCTTCTTTAGGGTACACAAATTCATTACCTTCATTATCTATAAGTACAATGTTGCTTATTATGTAGCTGAGCCTGTTAACCGTAAGGGTTTCATTATTAGAATTAGTATATATCCCTCCAAGGAAAAAAGCATCTCCTGCTACACCATTATCAAAGTAAAGTTCAGCATCCCCTACACCTCCGGCATCTGGTATTGCTGTGTTATCATCATCACTGCTGCAGGAAGATAAAATGGTTAAAAAAGCTGCTAATAGTATCGGTTTTATTGTTTTAATTTTCATTTTGTTTTAATTTAAAATAGGTACCTGCCAACTGT
This sequence comes from Dyadobacter sp., assembly GCA_052038845.1. GTDB lineage: Bacteria > Bacteroidota > Bacteroidia > Flavobacteriales > Flavobacteriaceae > Flavobacterium. The sequence continues at coordinate 831 of JBQGDD010000189.1, forward strand.
TTAACCAATTGGTTTTTAATTAATTTTCTTACATACACAGCCATAGCTATTGCATCCTTTTTCAGGATGGAATAAAACGGGTGTATAAATGCTATTTTAAATTAAACAACAGGAGGATGAAAAATAGAAAATGAATTTATACGGGAGTATAAATTACTGTAGGGTATAATTTTACTTTTTTCAGAGTAGTTATATTGTATTACTATTGAAAGACTATTGACAGGTTCTAAAAAGAGTAATTCTGTTTGTGAATGAGTAGTCTTTTTTTCTGAAAGTGGTTTTTCATCTTCAGATGCTTTGGCAAGCTCTTTCATAAGGTGGCACTTACCATTACATTCTAATACAGGCTTATCCCTGTTTTCGCAAAGTTCTGCAACAATAAAATCATAGTTAATAATGTATTCAAGTACAGGCAATACAGGCCTTACCAAAAATATCATTACAAGTATGAGTACCCCTTTTTTCACAAGGCAAAGATACTTTACAATACTATAATATAAAATATTTTTATAAAGTTAATTAAACCTTTTTTGAGTCGCTGTGTCTTAATGATAAATAACTTTAAAATTTAAAATTATGAAAATGTGGATTTTAGCAGCGGCAATGATGTTTGGATTAACAGTATCCGCACAGGAAAAAAAAGATCGTTTAAGCACTGAGCAGAGAACAGAGCTACAGACAAAAAAAATGGCTCTTGCCCTTGACCTTAATGATAAGCAGCAGGGAGAAATGAAAAAACTTTTGCTTGACAGAAATAAAAAAATGGAGTCTGGCAGAAAAGATTTTAAAGCTGGCAGGGAAGCCGGCAAAAAACTTAATGCCGACGAAAAATTTGCGATGAAAAGCAAAATGCTTGATGAAAGGATAGCATCTAAAAAAGAAATGCAGAAGATACTAACACCGGAGCAATTTCAGAAACTGGAAGCTATGAAAGCTGAAAAACCCCGAAAAATCACAAAAAAAGGAAATAAAATGAAAAAACATCATAGGAGATAATTTTTTTGTGTTAAAGTTTTGTGATGATTTATAATTTAATTAGATTTGGGGCTATAACACTAAACAATCCTGTTATTATGAAAAAAATAATTGCTTTATTTATTATTATGCTGGCATTTGGTACAAATGCACAGGCACAAAAAAAGAAAACAGCAGCTACAGCAACTCCTGCTGCAGCAACACAACAGACTTCATTAAATGAAGAGGCAGCTAATGCAGCAGCAAAAGACCTTAAGCTACTAAGTGAGTTTATAGTACTTACTAAAGACCAAAAAGAGAGCTTTACTCAGCTTTTTACATACAAGCACCGTACTTTACTGGAGCATAAAGACAACTTTAGCGCTGAACGCAGAAGCATACTTGCTGAAAACATTGAAAGCAAAATAAAATCAGGTGTTTCTCCTGACCAGGTTGCAAAACTTGAAGACAACCCGGATTTAATGAGAAGACTTACAGACACTAACTAATATATATTTAGTTACAAAAAAAAAGCTCCCAAAATTGGGAGCTTTTTTTATAATGTTGCTGCTACAATACCTATGGCATTTATGGTATCATCAATATCGTTATATGTTAGGGCATCAGTAATAAACCATGTTTCATAATCCGAAGGTGCTATATAGACACCCAGCTTTAAAAGACCATGAAAAAACTTTTTAAAGGTATCATTATCCCCTTTAGCTGCAGACTTAAAGTCGGTTACCGGCTCAGCGTCAAAGTGAACAGATATCATAGAGCCAACCCTGTTTATGGTATATGTCAGCTTATTATTGTCCAACTCTTTTCTTATTCCTTTCTCAAGGTAAGCGGTTTTCTCCTCAAGTCTTTTAAATATATCTCCCTCATTATTTAACGCTTTCAGCATTTCAAGCCCTGCAGCCATAGCCAGTGGGTTACCTGATAAAGTACCCGCCTGATATACCGGCCCAACAGGGGCTAAATAATTCATTATTTCATTACGGGCGGCAAAAGCCCCTACAGGCAGTCCGCCACCTATTACTTTTCCAAAGGCAACAATATCTGCTTTTATATTAAACAGTTCCTGCGCCCCACCTTTAGAAAGGCGAAATCCCGTCATAACCTCATCGAATATAAGCAGTGTGCCATTAGCATCACATAATTGCCTTAAACCCTCTAAAAAGCCGTCCGCAGGCGGAATGCACCCCATATTACCGGCTACAGGCTCTATTATAATTGCGGCTATGCCTTTTGGGTTAGCTTCAAAAATAGCCTCAACATTTTTTAGGTCATTATATGTAGCCAGCAAAGTGTCTTTAGCAGTACCCTCTGTTACACCCGGGCTGTTCGGTGTACCAAAGGTTACCGCACCGCTTCCCGCCTGTATAAGGAAGGAGTCTGAATGCCCATGGTAACAGCCTGCAAACTTTATAATTTTGTCACGCCCTGTAAAGCCCCTTGCAAGGCGTATGGCACTCATACACGCTTCAGTTCCTGAGTTTACAAAACGTATTTTATCTATATTGGGCACCATAGCTACTACCAGGGCTGCAATTTCTGTTTCCAACGCGGTAGGTGTTCCAAAAGATGTTCCTTTCTTAGCTCTTTCAATAACAGCGTTTACAACAGGCTCATAAGCATGACCTAATATCATGGGTCCCCATGAGTTAATATAGTCTATTAGCTTATTGCCGTCTTCATCAAATAAATAAGCCCCTTTTGCCTCTTTAATAAAAAGAGGGGTACCCCCTACTGCTTTAAAGGCACGCACAGGAGAGTTTACTCCGCCCGGTATTACCTTTTCTGCTTCAGCAAAAAGGCGGCTGCTTCTTTGGTATAACATAGTGTTTATTTTACTTTTAAAACCTGCCCTATAGCTATGTTGTTATCAGAAAGCCCGTTGAGCTTCATTAACTCATCTACAGTAAGGTTGTGTTTTTTTGAAATGGAGTATAGCGTATCGCCTTGGGATACTTTATAAGAACCTGCACCGCCTGCTGAAGCTATTTGCTCAGGTTGTTTTGTTTTAGGCAAAGGCGTATAGGTTGAGCCTAAAACCTCTGCATCATAGGCAGCAAGGTTATAACGCTCTATAAGTCCTATAAGTTTATCCGGATATTTAGGGTCAGTTGCATAGCCAGCAGCTTTAAGCCCATGTGCCCATGCAGAATAGTCATCTTTTTTCAGCTTGAAGAGGGCTGCATACCTACCTCTGGTTGTAAGGAAAAGCGAGTGGTCATTATACGACTCTGCAGGGTGATTGTATTTCCTGAAACACTCCTGGGCTGCATCATCATCATGGCGAACACTTTCGCCAGTCCACCCGGTGTGGCACTTAATACCAAAGTGATTATTGGCACTTATGCATAATGTACCCCTGCCCGCACCCGACTCTAATATGCCCTGTGCAAGCGTTATACTTGCTGGTACGCCATGCCTCCTCATGTTATCCTGCGCAATAGACTTATATTGCTGTATGTAACCATTAACAATATCTGAATATACAACCGTTTTTGATGTTGACTCTAACACCTCACTATTGCCCCTGCTGTTGGTATTCGGCTTGTTTGCAACAGCCGTTTTAGTATCGGTATTGGTTTTAATTGCGGGTTTGTTTCTTTTTGAAACGTTCCTGTTTTTTGCAGTGCCGTTTTTTGTGGTTTTAACACGGTTTTTTGACGTACCGCAACTCACCAAAAAGCTCAATAAAACTAAAACTAAAATTTTTCTATACATCTGTATCGGTTTTAATAATGGGTAGTTTCTTTCTTAATAGTTCCTTGTTCATACCTTTTATACCCTGCAAACCACCTGTATGGATTGCCAAAATAGCTGAACCTTTTGGGAAATATCCTTTATTTATTAAGTCTATAACGCCAAAAAGCATCTTTCCTGTATAAACGGGGTCTAACGGGACACCTGTTTTTTTAT
>JBQGDD010000190.1:0-4364 GCA_052038845.1 Dyadobacter sp.
AAACCAGTCAACCAAAGCCCATATACCAAAACCTCCACAGGTTATAAGCTTACCCACACCAAGCCCGGTATCGCCTATTAAAAAGCGGTCAATACCAAAGCCGCCAGCTAAAATTGAAACTATAAGTATTGTAGTAGGATCTTTTAAATCTATGCTCTGTATCATCATCCATTTAGATTCATCTGCTTTAAGCAGTTGTTCTCTTATGTAGTTTAAATGGTGACTCTGAAAATACTTTGCATTAGTCATTATGAACATGTCAACTTTTTGTGTATCCATTATAATTGGTTGTTTATAGGTTAAAAATTACTGTAAAGCTATAAAAATATTTCTACTTGTTAATACTGTCTTAATTTTAAAGATATTTTGCGTTATTATGAACAAATAATATGTTTTATGTAATATGCCTGCAAGAACCGGCAGATATTACATATAATAAGTATAAAATACTGGGATATTGTTACAGCGATTACTAAAAAATATTATGACATAAGCAATTTAATAGTTACTTTTGGTGCGTTTTTAAAAACACAAATGAAAATGGTAAAAGATTTATTTGAAAGGATACAAAGAAGTAAAGGCCCCTTAGGAAAATGGGCATCACAGGCAGAAGGCTACTATGTTTTTCCAAAACTGGAAGGCCCGCTTTCTAACAGGATGATGTTTCACGGAAAAGAGGTAATTAACTGGAGTATTAATGATTACCTGGGGTTGGCTAACCATCCTGAAGTAAGAAAAGCTGATGCTGATGCCGCTATAGAATATGGAGCAGCATACCCAATGGGTGCAAGGATGATGAGCGGACATACCTCATGGCATGAAAAACTGGAGCAGGAACTTGCTGATTTTGTACAGAAAGACGCTGCATACCTTTTAAATTTTGGCTATCAGGGAATGGTGTCTATTATAGATGCGCTGGTATCTAAAAATGATGTAATAGTTTATGATGTAGATTCTCACGCCTGTATTATAGATGGTGTGCGCCTGCACATGGGTAAGCGTTTTACCTATAAGCATAATGATGTAGAAAGCCTTGAGAAAAACCTTGAGCGTGCTGTAAACATGGCAGAGGTAACCGGAGGCGGAATACTTGTTATTACCGAAGGTGTTTTTGGTATGAGAGGGCAACAGGGTAAACTGAAAGAAATTGTTGCGCTTAAAGAAAAATATAATTTCAGGTTATTGGTAGATGATGCACATGGTTTTGGTACACTGGGTAAAACAGGTGCCGGGGCAGGAGAGGAGCAGGAATGCCAGGACGGTATAGATGTTTACTTTTCTACATTTGCAAAATCTATGGCGAGCATTGGTGCTTTTGTAGCCGCAGATAAAGATGTTATAGACTTTTTAAAATATAACCTGCGCTCTCAAATGTTTGCAAAGGCACTACCAATGATATTGGTAAAAGGTGCTTTAAAAAGGCTTGAAATGCTAAGGACTATGCCAGAGCTTAAAGCTAAACTCTGGGAAAATGTAAATACACTGCAAAACGGTTTAAAAAGCCGTGGCTTTAATATAGGCGATACCAATACCTGTGTTACACCTGTATATCTTGAAGGAAGCATACCTGAGGCTATGGCTATGGTAAACGACCTTAGGGAAAACTATAATATTTTCCTTTCTATAGTAGTGTACCCTGTAATACCAAAGGGAATTATCCTGTTAAGGATGATACCTACAGCTACCCATACTATAGAAGATATTAATGAAACTTTAAGTGCTTATGAGGCGATACGTGAAAAGCTTGAAAACGGAACGTATAAGCAAATAGCAGAACAGACAACAGTAGATGTTTCTGCCGAGTAAAGCGACTTTTAATATAATATTATACATATATAAAAACAGGGCTGCCTAATTAGGTAGCCCTGTTTTTTATTTTTTAGATACTGAAATTTTTAAAACTACGTATATTTTAAGTGCATTTTTATACTAATTCATACTATTTTGTACCGATATAAAATATGAAAATAATTTTTAAGAAAAGTGTATAAAATAGCAAAAGCCCTGGAATTCAGGGCTTTTTTATTGTGATCGCGCCAGGATTCGAACCTGGGACCGCCTGCTTAGAAGGCAGGTGCTCTATCCAGCTGAGCTACGCGACCCCAAAGGCGCTTATGTAATATTTGTCGGGGTGGCAGGATTATTAAAACTGCCCCTAATTCGTTGATTTTATTAATATTAACAAATAAATCACTTCGAAGGATAACCGAATAGGTCTCATTTTATATGACCTCATTTAGAATCATTTGCCCTCTGGGTAACTTCTGTTTCAATTAGTCAATGTACGTTTTGATTGCCTTTAGTATTACACTTTCGGTTTCAAAATTCAATGGTGCAAATATATAACCTTTATCAATGCAACGCAATATCTTAAGCAGATTTTTTAGTTTAAATTTTATTCAATAGTCAAGAAGCATTATGTTGATAAAACGACCATATTTAAGGATATAGATTGGTAAAATTTATTCATTAATATTATCTTTTCAATCGTTAGATAAATTTCTTTTTTGTTCTCTATACAAAATCTTTTCTGCAGAAGACCAATCGAAGGTTAAACCATTTTCCCACTCCTTTCCCTCAACGATATTGATTGCAACGTCCTTTAGAAGGTACGCAAATCCATCTATTGAATTTTGTAAGTTCTCTTCAAAAGTCTCCTTTTTCATTTTTAAGTGGATATCTTAAATAGTCGTAGTTAAAATCAGGTTTATATTTTTTAATATAATATTCAAGTCCTGACTCATCTGTCAAAGACTTGACATTTTTAAAGAAAGACAGCGTTATCAAATCGATGGGATTACCTTCAAATCCGTAAAACTGATACTTGGAAGAGGATAACTAAGTCTAGTTTACTATTCTTATATAAAACTTCTAAAACGTCATTTGTATCATATTGCGGAGCCAAACGTTCTTCGCGCTTGATATAGCCATATTTCTCTAAGAGCGCAAACTTCTGCTCCACTAATCTTAAAAATAATTCCACTCTTATTTGAGCGTCTTTTCTTATTTTATTTTTCATAATAATTCTTTGAATGAGGTTATCTATCATATACCTATAATAATTTAATACTCTATTAACAAATTATACTTTTCAAATCTTTTGTCAATTTTATAATCTCTTTAAATATTATTAATCGTAGCCCAAAAAGTATATTATTCACGCCAAAAAATTAATTATTAATGATCTTGTTTTTAGGAATTTAATAAAATATATATTTGTCCTTTGACTGTTTTTCACTGATATTAATTAAAGACGGAGGCCCTCCGCCATGTAGCTCACTCTGCAGATAGGTCAATTCCCAAAACCGTTTGTCTATAGGATCTTGATATAATATTTCCCAACCATTATCAGCTACTGCTTTATCTTCCAATACGTTGCTTATTAAATATTGAATCCTCTTTGCGGTTTCGTCTTCTAACATTTTTTTTCCGTCAAAAATCCACTTACCGTAGAGTGCAGACTCATTTTGTTTAATTCTCATAATTCTAATTTCTATCAATTCTAGGCTCTATTAATTGCTTTTAAAATTAGAAAAGTTAAGGCAAATTAATTTTGTTTATTTCTGCCCAAGCTATTACTTCTATCTCGCTAGATGATACATTTTTATGCTGAGGGATTTTATTGCTTAAAAATCGGGATATCATAACAAAGAAGGGATATTCTTCTATACTTGTTAAAGTAAGGTCAGTATGCTTGGGAGTAAGCATCAGGTATTCTATATTTTTTTCTCCTAATCCATATTTTTGACGTATAACATATGGCTCTATCTTAATAACCCATGCCTCTTTATGATTTATAATGACAGATTTAATCACCTGAAATCTCCTAGGATTTTCAAATTCGTAGCTTTCTGTTGATGATAATATATATTCCATTGTACAAAAATTTAAAATTGAGGGTTTGCCCCAGAAACTCTATCTATATTTACATTTTTAGGATCAATCTGATACTCTCTAATACCACCACCAGCATTTCCATCGAGTGGTGCAGCAGTTGTTTTTTTAATTATATCTTTATTCTTAACAGTTCCTTCTATTACGAATTGTCCGGTGTTTGTACTACCACTCGCTTCTCCCAATAGTAACCCTGCTGCCTCTCTAAAGTTGGCTATAGTGCTTGGATCATCAGGTGTCCAAAATCGCCCTATTGGTTTTGCATCGCCACCAAATACCCTATAAACATTTGTTGTTGTTGTAGATTTGTAGGCTTTTGATATTGCACTAACTCCCTTACCAATAGCTGCACCAGTTGCATAAACAGTAGCGCCGTATGCTGCACCTGACATAACGCTTGATTGAGTATGAGGACATCCTAAAATATCATGATTAGCTAGAGCCTCTATTCGCCTGTCTAAAACAATATA
>JBQGDD010000191.1:0-5017 GCA_052038845.1 Dyadobacter sp.
TTTTGTTTCTTCCATTATATACCGGGCATTGGAGGGGGAACTGAGGTAAAAATATCATTTATGTCCGTCAGCTTACCTGCAGACGTCCAGTCTTTCATTCCGGCATACCATGCAAGCGTATCTCTCGAAATCCTGTTTTCCATAGCCATTTGTTTAAGGGTTTCTTTATCATAAGGGCCGGCCTGCTGCCCGTCTATAATAACATATACAGCTAAGGCAGTAGGAACTGCCGGAGGCGGTGGAGTAGGCGCAGAATACTGCCTGTTTGCATCGTTAAAAATGTTTCCCATAAGCCCAATCATACCATAGCCTAAGCCTATTCCTGCCCCGGAGTTGTCACTGTTAGAAATATTTTCCATTGCTTTTGCAGCCTTAATTTGTGTAAGCTGATTAAGGTTAATGGCACTCAGTCGGCTTAATTCAAATATTTCATTCTTTATTTTTTGTGGCATAGATATATTTTCAATCAAAAATTTTGTTATTTCTATACCATACATTTCAAATTCTTTTTTAAGAATATTATGTGTATATTCAGACAGCTCATTTAAATTTGAAGCATAATTCTCTATAGGCATATTAGCCTCTGCCGCTGCATCTGTAAAACGGGTAACAATCATACTTCTAAGCTGTTCAGCAATTTTATCAGAAGTAAAATGAGCATTTGTCCCTACAATTTCCCTTATAAGAAGAGCAGGGTCTTTTACACGTATAACATAAGTGCCATAAGCTCTCATTTCGAGCATGCCAAACCGTTTGTCGCTAATAGTAATTGGGTTTTGGGTTCCCCACTTTTTAGCAGTAATATTACGGGTACTCACAAAGTAAATCTCAGCTTTAAATGGGCTGTTAAAACCATATTTCCATCCTCTTAATGTTGATAGTATGGGTAAATTGGCGGTGTTTAAAGTGTACATACCCGGAGTAAAAACATCGGCTATTGTTCCCTGATTGATAAACACAGCAACCTGGCTTTCGCGTACTATAAGTTTAGCACCATTTTTAATTTCATTTTTATGGCGCACAAAGCGGTAAACCATAGTATTTGTAGAATCATCCAGCCATTCTACTATATCTATTAACTCATTTCTAAGCCTTCTGAAAATTCCCATACATTTTTAAATAAAAAAGTTTTTTAAGGAAGTAATATTACAGTATAATTCAGAAAAAAACAATTTATTTTTAACATCATGAATTTAACCCGCTATTGTAATTTTTATGATTAGGGTAAACTACACAACTATAGGGTTTAGGCATATAAATTTTTACTACATTTATTACATTTACAAGATGAAAGAAGTTTTTACTGCAATTGCCGATCAGGAAAATGGTATATTTAAAGCAACAGATAAAAAATATGTTGGGCAACGTGGTTCTGCGGTTTTTGTGTCCTATTATCACTTAAATATACCTTATAAGGAAAACCGTATAATTATTAACTATGAACTGGGCAATTATAATATTGCAAAAATAGAAATGGAGTTACAGCCCGGAATAACTATACCTGAAATATCTATTACAAACAGAAGCCATTATTATCGGTTATTTTATCGGAAATCAAATATTTTAAAGGTTGAAGCTCTAATATCACTTTTAAAAAATACCTTGAAGATTTACTGTTTTCAACAAATTTAGAAATATTGGCAAGAGAAAATTTATTTGAGCCAAGAATAGCTATATCGCGTAAAGAAAGGACTAAAGTACTTACAACTGATTTTCATTTAGCGTTTGATAATAAAAAGGATATACTTTATGCTCTTGTTGCGTTTTATAAAGGTATTGTAGACTGGCTATAATATAAAAAACCACCTGATTGCTCAAGTGGTTTTTTTATAAATTGTCGGGATGACTGGATTCGCTGTATTTGTATTTATAGACTAATCTTCAGTGATTTAGATAAATATTTTTGAGTATGTATGCCTAATTGTATGCCTTTTCAGCTTTTTTTATCAAATATAGTGTAGAGTATTTTGTTAACAAGATCAGGTATTATAACAATAAGTAAAGTTATGTCATTATTGCCATACATCAAAATTACAAAGCTATCCAGTACATTAAATTTATACAACTTATAACCATGCTCATTATAACCATGCTCATACACTATTTGAGGATTACCCAATAAACTTTCCAGTTGGTTTGCAATATAATCAAAGGCTCTACTAGATAGATAATTATAATTAATAATAATACCCTCTAATACATCCATCCTGAATAATAGTTCAATTTTATCTGTATTATAATTCAGAAAATTATTAAACTTTCCTAAGTATATATAACTGTCATAGCCCTGTATTCTATCAGGCAATATCTCTAACTCAAACTCTAATTCCTCATAATCCATCCCTAAATTGAAGGGTAGATTTAATCGCTTCATAGTTATAATAAAAAACCACCTACTAATAGGTGGTCATATTTTAAAAATTATGGTATTGTAAAGTGGGAGTTAATTGCCCTGTATCTGTATTATACAAATACAAAACTTCATATATTACATCAGTACAGATAACCAAATATTCATTTCTATCTTGATCTAGAAGTGCTTCATTACTTTCAGTATCTATAATCTTAATATGGATATCATCAAAACCAGTTCCTCTGCCACTAGCTACATCATCAGGATTGAAGTTGGTAAGCCTGATACGTACACCTATAACATCTCCTGATAATAAAGTACTACCTGAGGCATTCTCTTGTTGTGTACCTGTCCACAAGTCAGTATTAATTATCTCCATATCTGAAAGATATTCAACCTGTACAGCATAAGAATTGGTAGTAATATCACAAGTATTAGTCTGTAAAGACCCATTTATGACAACTTCATATTGTGCCTGTTCATTCACTTTGTTATCATCATTGCTGCACCCATAATATATTGTTGATAAGAGAATAGCTGTAAATAATATAATTGTTCTTTTCATTTTTGTGTTTTTAAAAATTTATTGCTAAACCTAAACCATTAGGCACTGTTTCTAAGGTAAAAGTTACTTCCTTAACTGAGTTATTATATGTCTTTACTGACTTGTTAATCATTGATTTTCCTACTATAATAGCAAGAAGACCTCCAACTAAACCTAATCCTCCACCAATATATCCTTCTGTTTCAATAGAATCAGATCCTATACCTACTCCAAGGTATATAGCAGAAGCAGTGGCTATTATGATACCAGTAGTCTGGATTGTCTTACCTGACTTAAATTCCTTGTAGGCTTTATCATTCTGTGATAAAATATTTTTAAATTCTTTCTTCGATAGCTCTTTATTTCCTAAGAAGTAGCCTGAACTGATGTCAAGTAATTTTGTATTAGTTTTCTCCTGGGAAAAAGATAATACCGTAAACAGCAGTAATAGTGATGTAAATCTTTTTTTCATAAAATTAAAATTAAAGGTTATTATTTGTTTGGAATTCTTCGGAATAGTAAACAGTATTAAATATTTCCTGAAATTGAATTACTGTCTGAAATTCATCAGGATTAAGAAGTATTATTAGCTTTTCATTTCTTTGAGGTTTGAGTAAAATGGTAATAGTTGGGGCAAAGAATAATTTACTTCCTATAGCCTCATACTTTCCTATCCAGGATAATATACTCTCTCTATTATGCATATTTATTGAATTAAACTCTTGAATAGCTTGTTTAAAATATTTCTGCTTATTATGTAAGTTCTCTATTTTCAGCAACTCATAGTACATTTCAAGTTCAATACAATGTTCATCTCTTACAGGGCACACACAAGGGTAAGGTACTTCTCTTCTAGAAAATAGTTTATACCACTTTTTGCATTTACTTTGTTGTATCAGTAATGGCAACTGAAGCTCATATTCAGTTATCCATTTTTGTAGTGTGCTGAAGCTCCTTATCTCAATAGGAGAATGTTTTATGCTATTTACTTTAATTCTCTTTATAACCATCCTGAACCCATAATATACATCTAAGAGTTATCCAATAGATGAAGAAACTTAGAATAGAAATTGTGAGCACCACAGGATTTTCAATAATAGCTCCAGTTGTAAATAATAGCAGTGTTATCAGGATAGAAACAAAAATGTGTAACCTTAGTTTACCTTGATTTAATAGTTTTAATCTTGAAATAAAAGACATAATAATTACTTTAAAAGTTTATAAATGAAAACAGCTCCTATCATTACTAATATAATTCCTGCAATTATCAGGAATACTTCAATTAGATTCTGTTCTGGGTAGCCTGATCTATCATTATTGAAGGACTGGGATTCTGTTGTATATTCTACTCCACTCCAGCTATCTTTATTATCCATAAAAGGTTTATCTTCAGGCTCATTCTGTATAGTTGTAACAGCAGTATCATGTACTGTATAATCTGGTTCTTTTCCTAGAGGTCTTAAAGATGTATGACCTCCATTGCCTGTACTAATAGTTGTTTCATTATTTATTATTACATCCTTATCAGTGGTGGGATTTTGTTCGTGGAACATTTCTACATCAGACTTATATAGACCAGAAGCATTACTATAGCTATTGAAGCAAAATAGTAGCATATAAAATAAAATTTTTTTCATAATAGAATCTAAGTTTACTTGCCATATATGGCATTAAGTATAGCAAATATAAGCCATTACTTGACTTGTCAAATATGTCAAGTATGGAAAAAACGGAATTACTTAAAAAAGTGGGTAAAAAAATTCAGGAATTAAGGCTTAGTAAGGACATGAAGCAAGTTGATCTTGCTGCTAAAATTCAGGGAGATATAGATACTACTAACATCTCAAGAATAGAATCAGGAAGGACTAACCCTACTATTTATACCCTATACAGGATTGCAGAAGCACTGGAAGTGTCACTTACTGATATAATCCACTTAGAAGAGGAATAAAATACCTTTTGGCTATTAAGCAGTTCTACTACAGAATAGCAGATAATAGGTTCAAACATTAAAGAGGGTTATATGAACTAACTATTTACTCCCTATTTTAAACATCTTTTGGCTATAATATTATATCTTGGATTTTTATTCAAAATACAATTTCATTTAATTATAGCCA
>JBQGDD010000192.1:0-1913 GCA_052038845.1 Dyadobacter sp.
CTTTGTTTCTGTTAACCTTGCATCAACAATTGCCCTTTCCGGTAAAAAGGTGCTGTTGGTAGGTATGGATATCAGAAACCCTAAGCTTGATGAGTATATTAATGTTCCGTCTAAAGGTGTAACAAATTACTTATCATCTAATGAGCCGCTTGAAAGTTTTATTGTTAAGCAAGACGGTTTTGAAAGTTTTTATGTTATGCCGGCAGGTATAATACCTCCAAACCCTGCTGAACAGCTTATGTCTGTAAAAGTTGCTGAATTTTTTGATAAGCTTAAACAGGAATACGATTATTTGGTGGTTGATACAGCTCCTGTCAGCTTAGTAACAGATACATTGCTGATTGCTAAGTATGCAGATTGCTTTGTGTATGTTACAAGAGCAAACCATATGGATAAAAGTATGCTTGCAATACCGGAATCTCTTTACAGAGAGGGTAAATTACCAAATATGTCAATGGTGCTTAATGATACTTATCAGAAGCGTGGTTACGGGTATGGATATGGTTACGGATATGGATATGGTTACGGGTATGGCCAGGAAATTGAGAAGAAAACATGGAAAGATAAAATCTTAAGGCGTAAATAAATACATTTGAGACCCATAAATAAAAACACCTTTTTTAAACATTAAAAAAGGTGTTTTTATTTATGGCAGCTTCAAGTTTATCATACTTTTTAAGCAGGACTTTATTTTTAAAAGCTGCAATATGCCTGTTATGGTGTACATCAGACCCTGTGAAATTTATCATATCATTTTCAAGCAGCTTGTTGCTTACTTCAGCAACATGCTTGCCATAATATCCGGTGACGGATAACAGATTAAGCTGAAGTAAACATCCTGCTTTTTTTAATTTACCATACTCTTCAAACTTTTGGTGATAAAACAGGTAGCGTTCTGGGTGGGCTAATATGGGTGTGTAGCCTGCTACCTGAAGTTCAAATAAAATATCATACAACTGTATAGGCGGATTTAAATATGACATTTCAACCAATACATAGTTTTCTTTTATTGTAAGCAGAGGTTCGTTTTTAATCAGTTTTATAAAAGTTTCATCCATCATGTATTCGGCAGCAGCCTTAAACGGGTTGCTAATACCTTCTCTATCCAGCACTTTTTTTGTGTCTGATTCTTTAGCAACTATACCTGATTTGGTATTATTCCAAACACCGCTTAATATATGTGGGGTGGTTATAAACTGACTAAAGCCATAATTTTTAAGCGCATTTATAAGTTCAATAGTATTTTGCTCATCTTTTGCACCATCATCAATTCCGGGCAGTAAATGAGAATGAATATCTGTGTAGCCGTCAGGGATTAAATCTTCCAGCCTTTTTTTTGGCTTATTAAATAGAAACATTTTTTAAATTTAAATTTTTCACTGTTTTTAAAAGTATAATGCTGTGTAGTATTATCAGTGGCAACATCATTGTTATATGAGGTTTATTAACCATAAACAGCGTGTAAACTGCCATCAGAGTAAAACAGGCATATACAGTGTATTTAATTGCTTTGTTCTTTTTTAAAAATATAAATAATACAAGAGGAACGAAAAGCGGATTAAACAATAGTGTATTATAGTTTTGCAATACTTCCTGATGTAAAGAATAAAATCCTACTAATGATAGAAATATCCCTAATATTCCGGCAATAGTAAGGTAGGAGAGCATCATAGTTTTACTACGTGTTGCTGCAATTAATATAATAACAATAGCAGCGTAGGTATAATAATTATTCCACCAGGGTGAATTTTCGCTTTTTCCTTCAATTGACTGATATATAGTGTGGGTTTCCAGAACCAGGTTACCATTTGAATTTACCGTTTTTGAAACTCCTTCCATTAACTGATTTGGCAGGAACAGCTTGTAAAGTTCTGTATCAGTTTTATAGCCAAACATTATGTTTATGCCTAAGT
>JBQGDD010000193.1:0-7700 GCA_052038845.1 Dyadobacter sp.
GATGATGTATATGTATTTAAGATACCAGTCTCAATGCCTTGCTACTGTTGTTGGTGCAGGCAATACTACCTATAGTATTGATATGCCTGATATTTTTTTAGAGTGGAATGAGCAGGATCCTGTAAGTCAATATGAACTTAACCGTAATAATATAATAGAAAGTATACAGGGCAACAGGAATCCGTTTATAGATAACCCTTACTTAGCCACCATTATATGGGGCGGTCCTGAAGCAGAAAATACGTGGGATATACTGTTTACTCCAAATGTACAGGCAGAACATTACAATGTGTACCCTACACTTACTTCAGGTAAAATATTTATAGATAGTAATACGGCACATTCCTTTACAATTTATAACAGTCTTGGTCAGAAAATAAAATTTGATAAGGAACAAAACTGTGCCGATTTAACAGGAAACACCCCGGGTATATATTTTGTAAACATACAAAGCAATACAGCAAGCAGTACGGTAAAAATAATTTTAAGATAAAAAGCAGGTATATAGCATACCTGTGAAAATTGTTGTTCGTGTTTAGTTTTTCTGTGATTCCCCACCTGCAAATGGTGGGGTTTCATTTTCTATTATTGATCATATAAATATCTTTTATAAAACAACTACTTTATGTATATTTAGAATATAATATAACTATATAACATGGTCTATAAAAAATGTAAAAAAGAAGAGCTTATTAATGTTATAACACATGGCTTAGGTGCGGTTTTATCTGTGGTAGCATTAATACTTCTTGTCACATATTCTGCAATAAATGG
The DNA here is from genome assembly GCA_052038845.1 of Dyadobacter sp. Classification (GTDB taxonomy): domain Bacteria; phylum Bacteroidota; class Bacteroidia; order Flavobacteriales; family Flavobacteriaceae; genus Flavobacterium. Next base: position 775 of record JBQGDD010000193.1, read on the forward strand.
CAAGGTAGTACATATTATATCTTCTGTAGTTTTTGGAGTAAGCCTCATCCTGCTGTACGCAGCTTCTACAATTTTTCATGCAATGAAAAGTTTAAAATGGCGCCGCATCTTTCAAAAGATAGACCATTTGTGCATATATCTGCTTATTGCCGGAACCTATACTCCCATTGCGCTTATAGGGCTTAAAGGCATTTGGGGCTGGACAATTTTCGGTATAATATGGGCATTGGTATTAATTGGATTTATTTTTAAGTTTTCACCCCTTAATAAGTCAGATAAGCTATCCTTATCATTGTATGCACTTATGGGCTGGCTCATAATAGTAGCCATTAAGCCACTTGTTGCCAACCTTTCAGCAGGTGCATTGTTCTGCATACTTGCCGGCGGGCTGTTTTACACCTTTGGAATATATTTTTATGCCAACAGAAAAATTCCGTATAACCATGCTATATGGCATTTATTTGTACTTGGCGGCAGTACCATGCACTTTTTTGCAGTATTTCTTTACCTTATCCCTTAACCCACATATTCTGTAAGTGTTCTTACAATGTCCTCCTTTGACAGCAGCCCCGATTGCCTCCACAGCATTTTACCCCCCTGAAAAAGCATAAGTGTGGGTACACCCTTTACCTGAAACTGTGGGTTTGCCATTAAGTCCCTGTTCTTATCAACATCAATTTTTATTATTTTAACCTTGTCGCCCATTGTTTCTTTAACCTCTGTAAGTATAGGCGAAAGCATTTGGCATGGTCCGCACCAGGTTGCAAAAAAATCTACCAGTACAGGAGTATCACTATTTATAAGAGCTTTAAATTTTTCCATTACTTCAATTGTATTATATCATTTAAAATTACAAAAAAGTTAGTTTTCAACAAGACCCTTTTACATAATCCTGATAACTGAAAACTTATAATTTTTGGTTAAATAATGCGCTATGCACGCATTGCTTCTTTCTTTAAAATAATATTTTACCTACTTTTATATAAAAAGATACACCATGAAAAACACAAGAAACATAACAATGCTGATTGCAGCATTACTGTTTATTACAGTATCCTGTAAAAAAGACGGCAACATTGCCAATGCAGAGGTGCATGACCATGACAGTGGCGAAGTAATCCCGTTAGATAAAAATAAAATAGATCCGTTTTTGGCAGAATATCCAGACTTTAAGGAATATGAATCTGACATAAAGGAATTATACAAAAATCACGATTACCACTATATATGGCTTGATAAAAGAGGTCCTATTGAATTTGCAGGTGTAATACACGAGCGCGCTAAAGCTATAGAAAGTGAAGGCCTACCCCAAACTATGCCATACAGAGAAAAAATAGATGCCATATTTAGTGGGGAAAATAAAAGCGAGCCTAATGAAACTAATGAGTTCCTGATAAGTGCAATGTATTTTTATTTTGCAAAGAATGTTTATCATGGCGTAGATGCTAAAGAGAGTAAGGAAACCGGTTGGTATCTGCCAAGAGAAAAAGAATCTTTTGTTGCTTATCTTGATACATTGATGAAAAAGCCTGAACTGCTTAATGAAGACAGGAAAGAAATGTATGGGCAGTACTATAATCTGAAAAAAGGGCTGAAAAAGTACAGGGAAATTGAGAAAAATGGTGGCTGGGGAACCATAACTATAGATAAAGGTGTGAAATCCCTTAAACCGGGAGATTCTTCTGCTACGGTAGCACAGGTAAGAAAAAGGCTTTTTATGGAAGGTTACCTCTCTAACGATTCAGGTAAATCGCAATTTGACAGCGAGCTTACAAAAGCCCTTGCTAATTATGAAAAAAGGCATAACCGCGATGCAGACAGCCTTATAACTCCTGCACTTGTTAAAGAGCTTAATATACCTGTGGCCGAACGTATTAAAACCATTACAGTTAATATGGAACGCTGCCGCTGGGTACCGGGTAACCTTAACACTTCAAAAGATTTTATAGCCGTTAATATCCCTTCATTCTGGCTACAGTACATCCGCGATGGTAAAGAGGTTTTAACATCAAGGGTAGTTGTAGGTAAAGAAATGAATAAAACTGTAGTTTTTAGTGGTGAAATGAGTTATTTGGCATTTAGCCCCTATTGGAATATACCCCCGAGCATACTTGAAAATGAAATTAAACCGGGAATAGCAAAAGATCCTAATTACCTTTCTAAACACAATATGGAATGGGTAGATGAAAGGGTGAGGCAAAAACCGGGCGGAAGCAACTCTTTAGGTCTGGTTAAATTCATGTTTCCAAATTCCAATAACATTTACCTGCATGATACGCCTGCCAAAAGCCTTTTTAACAGGGAAGAAAGAGCTTTTAGCCATGGATGCGTGCGTGTTGAAAAAGCAAGAGACCTGGCTATAGCAATTACAAAGCATGATGGCAACTGGACAGAGAAAAAAGTTGATGAAGCCATGAATGCAGGAAAAGAAAACACCTATAGCCTGAAGCAGAAAATACCTGTATATATAGCTTATTTTACTGCATGGGCAGATGAGGACGGCAACATAGCCTTTTTTGAAGATATTTATAACCGTGATGATAAATTGGCAAACCTGATAAATCCAAAAAAGTAAAAATCATTTAAAAATAAATGCCCGGAGAGATTCCGGGCATTTATTTTTATTGCGATATAACATCTATGCATTTATAAAACCTGCGGGTGTACATATCAGAATTTAATTCGCTTGTTGTAACAGCATATTCACTGCCTGATGAAGCATGGATAAATGTAGAGTTCATTCCGTCAACTTCATAAACTATACCTACATGACCTATTGAATTACTGTCCTGATAGCCATAAAAAACCAAAACATCTCCTTTTTTAAATTCATCCGGATTTAGCGCAGTTCCCAAATTTTTAAACCCTGAAGAACTTCTTGGCACATCTATACCGAAGTTATTAAATACATAATATACAAAGCCAGAACAGTCGAACCCTTTTTCAGGACTTGTACCGGCATAGCAGTATTTTGTTCCTATATATTGTTCTGCAAAGGCAACTATTGAATCCCGCCTGGCATTTAGTGATGTATCTATAGCATAGCTTTCGGCATTTACTGAATCCGTTTGAATATATACCGTTTCATCATGCGTTTTATCTTTTATGCAAGATAACAATAATGCTGACAATAATGTAACCGAAAATAGTTTCAATATCTATTGCATTTAAGTTGCTGTTGTGGGTTTTGGCTGTGCTTTTCGCTTTTTCCTTTTTTCAGGGCGTATAATCATTCTCAGCGACTGGTCTTTTGCAAAATAAGCAACCATCCAGTTCCAAAAAGTGGTTATCCTGTTCCTGTAGCTTATTAATGACATAAGGTGGATAAATAACCACATAAGCCACGCTATAAAACCTTTAAAATGCAGTTCGGGCTTAGGTAGGTCAACTACAGCTTTATTTTTACCTATAATGGCCATAGAACCTTTATCCTTATACTTAAAGGGCTTTAAAGGCTCATTATTCAGTATTCTTTTAAAATTTGCCGCGAGGTGTTCTCCCTGCTGTATGGCCACCTGTGCAACCTGCGGATGCCCCTGCGGAAAATCCTTGTCAGTATCCTGAATACAAGTATCTCCAATTGCAAAAATATTGTCGGTGTGCAACAGCTTGTTATGTTCATCTACCATCATTCTCCTGCCCCTGCCATAGCATTCAGCAGGTATTCCTTCAAATGTTTTTGCAGCTATCCCTGCTGCCCATATAAGGCTTTTAGACTGTATGGTTTCGCCACTGGACAGGTAAACAGTATCATCCTTAAAATCAGTCACCCTGCTGTTCAGTTTTATAATAACCCCTAATTTTTTAAGCGCGTTGTATGTATTCTGCTGAGATTTTTTACTCATTGGCCCCAGTAATTCACTACTCCCGTCAACAAGTATTATGTTACTCACACTTGTAGAGAGTTCAGGATATTCTTTACGTAGTACCCCGTTCCGCATTTCGGCAAACATACCTGATACCTCAACCCCTGTTGGTCCTCCCCCGGCTATAACAATGTTTAAATATTTACGGCGCTCTTTGCTGTTTTTACAAATAGCCGCCCTTTCCATACGCTGTAGCAGTATATTCCGCATTTCTATAGCATCATTAAGGGTTTTCATGGGTATGGCATTTTTCCTTACATTTTCAAGCCCAAAATAGTTAGTTTCGGCTCCTGTAGCAAATACCAGGTAATCATACTCAAGCTCTCCGTTATTAAGTATGATTTTCTTTTCGGCAGGCTGCACAGCCATTAGTTCGCCCATTCGAAACTGGATATTCCCTTTTTTACGGAACAGTTTCCTAAAAGGAAAACTTATACTCGACGGCTCAAGGTAGGCCGTGGCAACCTGGTATATTAAAGGTGGAAAAAAGTTGTAATTATTTTTATCTACAAGGGTAATTTTAAAGTTCTTGTTTCCGGCAAGTTTTTCAGCAACATTAATACCGGCAAAACCTCCCCCTACTATTACTATTTTCATTATATAATTGTTTTAGTTAGATTGTTTTAAGCCTGCTCTAAACAAACACTATAAAGTTAACCTTTTTACTTGTTTTGAACAATGTTTAAATATCTGCGGGTTAACATTTATGAAATATTTGGCAATTTAAATATGTAAGGGATACCTTATTATAAACTAAGTAAAAGTACAGCCGTAGCAATTATAATTTTGTTAATATAATGGTATTTAAAAACTCAGATACCTAATTTTATTTTGACAAAATTTATATTTATGAAGAAGTACTTTACTAAAAAATCTTTTAAGAACGGATTTACCATATTAAAAAATGCCGGAGCCGGGTTTATGGAAGATAAAGGGTTAAAACTTAGCGCATCGCTCTCCTACTACACAATTTTCTCTATGGCGCCGATGCTGTTACTAATTATATCTTTAGCAGGTGCTTTTTTTGGTACAGATGCTATAGAGGGCAGGATATTTTCTGAAATTAACGGACTTATAGGCGACAGGGCGGCAGCTCAGGTACAGGAAATAATTTCTAACCTTAGGCTTTCTGGCAAAACCACCATATCATTAATAATTGGTGCAGTAACGCTTATAATAACCGCTACTACCGTTTTTGGAGAAATACAGGATTCCATCAATATAATATGGAAACTTAAAGCCAAACCAAAAAAAGGGTGGCTAAAATTACTTAAAGACAGGCTTCGTTCAGGATCTGTAATCATCGGGCTTGGTTTCCTGCTTATTGTAACCCTGATTGTAAATGGAGTATTATTAGCATTGGGGGATACTTTACGTGGTTACTTTCCGGATGTAACTTATGTACTCATAAACATTATTGACATTGGAATTACATTTTTAGTTATATCTGTACTGTTTGGTACAATTTTTAAAGTATTGCCTGATGCAAAAATTCCATGGAGGGATGTAAGAGCCGGAGCTTTTTTTACCGCACTGCTATTTATGCTTGGCAGGTATCTTATAGGCATCTATATTGAAACTACCGCTACAAATTCGCCCTACGGAGCAGCAGGCTCTATAATTGTTATATTACTTTGGGTAAACTATACAGCCGCTATTATGTACTTTGGGGCAGAATATACCCGTGCTTATGCAAATTTTAAAGGGCTTAAAATTATGCCTGCCGAATATGCAGTATTTGTAGAGCAAAGGGAAATAAGTAAACACGATGTAGTTACAGATAACCATAAACAAACTAATAAAAGTGAAGAAAACCCCACTTAAATATCAGGGTTTTAAATATAAAAAATGCAGGCTTCCGGCCTGCATTTTTTATACTATGTATTTTTTAAACATTCAGCCTGCCTTCAATGCCGCCTTCATCTACAGCATTGCCAAAAACAGCACCGGCTGCCATCCTTAATAGCGAAATCATTTTTCCGTTTTTAGTATCCCAATAGTAAGCATCCTGCGGCTCTACCCTGATAACGGTAACATTAGGATCGTTTTTACCGTCTTTAAACCATGTTTTGGCTATAGGTGTCCACATTTCTTCAACATGGGCTTTATCTGTATATATAATAGCCTTTCCAAATACAGAAAGGAAATGTGCATCAGCATTTTTTGCAAAAATCAACTGTACTTCATCATCATGTTTAATTTCGAAGTTTTTGTTACTTTCTGCTGAACTGATAAACCATAAATTACCTTTATCATCAACTTCCTGTAGTGCCATAGGGCGTGTAGGTATAGGCCTTACGGATAACTCCGTACAAAACATACAGGTTTTTATGTCTTCTGCCATTTCCTTAATTTTAGAAACAGCATCTTTACTGAATAAATCTTTTTTCTCTCCCATAATAATCAGTTTTAGTTATTTAATATCCCCCGACACCCAGGTTACTGCCTGCTCATATTCGGTTTTTGCGAATCCTTTAAATTCTCCGGGCATTACTTTACTGAAGGCATCTGTAAACTTTATTACCCCTTCAGAGTCAGAAACTATTGCAGCCCTGTTCCATTTGGTAATATTCTGAATACCCAGCAGGGCATCCTGAAGCCATGCACCTGCAGTAAAATCTTTGGGTGAGTTATCAAGAAATAGCAGATAGTTTAATTTATCTGTCTTTTCTACAAGTTGGGAAACTTCTTTTTTTACACTGTCAAAATCATCGGCTGTAACTTCACCGTCTGCCATAAAGCCAACCATGTTAGCAGGTAGGTTTGGAATTTTCTGTATCATAACAATCAGAGGTTAAATTAGTAATAATCAAATTTAACCTTAACCTAATCAGCTATGTGTTAGCAACATCATAATAATTACAGAAGGATATTATAAATTTTTCAAATATCCTTTACCATAATATAGTCCTCCATTAAGTATCCCTGCCCTATATTTATATCTTCCTGTCCCGTATTTATAAATCCTTTATTAATGTAAAAGTGTACGGCAGGATTGTAGCGGTTTACATTCAGGCTGATTTTATGATTATTATGTACCCTTGCAATGTCAATAACCCT
>JBQGDD010000194.1:0-33823 GCA_052038845.1 Dyadobacter sp.
AGGCATAAAAGCTATTTACAACAGAAAGCGCCTGCTTACCCATCCCCTCTGAAGCAACAGTATCTTTTAGTTTGATATCGCCCTCATTTACAGGGGTACTTTCATACAGTTTCTTTTCCAGTTTTTCTATTTCGGGCATTATTTGCTGCTTTACCTCATCCCAGTCGTTTATTACGCTTTTAATTTGCATTGATACCAGGAATGCAAAGCCTATACTGAGTAAAAATAAAAATAAGGTACTTATAAGCGAAGCAAATATTCTGCCTATTTTCCATGATTCCATTTTATTACATAAAGGCATCATTAAAAGTGCCAAAATAAATGCTGTAAGAAAAGGAGCCAGGAAAGCCTTGCCGTGCGACAGTGATAAAAAGAAGAAATATGCGCCAACAATAAATAGTGTTGCAGTGGTAAGAATACGCTTGCCGAGTGTCATATAAGTAAGTTTACCTTAAAGATAGCTATTACACACTTAAATACTGCTGACTTTATAACAACTTTATATAAAACTATACTAATGATAAAATTTACATTCAACAATTCTGTATGAATTTATAATCTTTAGTTAACAATTGCAAAGAGAAATAAATAGCACAAAATTTGTGAGTATATTTGTTATATAACCATATAAATTATAAATGTTATGCAAATACAGTTTAATACCGATAATCATATAGAAGGACACGAACGTATGGAGTCCTATTTTTCAGCTAATATTGAAAATGCACTGAAAAAATTTGAAGATAAGGTTACCCGTATCGAGGTACATATTGGCGATGAAAATAGTACTAAAGAAGGCGGGAATGATAAAAGATGCCTTATAGAAGCCCGCATTGCAGGCATGAAGCCTGTAGCAGTAACTAACCATGCTGATACTATAGAGCATGCCGTGAGTGGTGCTACCGATAAAATAAAAAGAGTATTAGAAACTACTTTTGAGAAAATGAGGACTTATTAATACAGCATAATAAATTCCATTTTTTTAATGACAAAGGAGAAATCTCGCATGAGATTTCTCCTTTGTTTTTTAAGCAGTAAATTTTATTATCTGCACACTACCAGAACACGGTATATAAAGCTGCAATTATTGATGTTACAATTAAAGAACCTACAAGAAATGAGTTAGAAACCCTGAACATAGAGGTATCTACCTCCAGCGCGTTGTTTTTTATGCCTTTTCTTGTTTCAGATACACTGATGTAATACATACCAGTTACACATATAAGGAATACTATGCCCATCCTGTCTATAAACGGAATTTCATAAATACCGCTTGGGTTTGGTACTGCAAGCCCTATTTGATAAAGGAAAGACAAATCTACAAATCCCGGCAGGAACTTAAGTATTACAGAAAACAGGAATCCGCCTATCATACCAAACAATGCCGCGTTGGAGGTGGTTTTTTTCCAGAAGAAGCCCAGTATGAACATGGCAAATACTCCAGGGCTTACAAAGCCTGTATATTCCTGTATGTACTGGAAACCGCCTTTTTTATCAATGCCTAAAAACGGAGCTACCATAATAGCTACAAGCATAGCTACCACAATAGTTATCTTGCCAATGCGCACCAGCTTTTTCTCGTCAGCTTCTGTATTTATTTTCTTTTTATAAATATCAAGCGCAAATATGGTAGCAATACTGTTTGCCTTGCCTGCAAGCGAAGCCACAATAGCAGCTGTAAGCGCCGCAAACGACAACCCTTTTAACCCTGACGGAAGCAGGTTTAACAATACCGGATAAGCCCTGTCAGGGTTAACACTCCCGTCCTGTAGCATCTCTGTCTGGAAACCACCGTTTTGGTATAGTACAAAAGCTGCAATACCCGGTAGTACAACAATTATCGGCATCAGTAGTTTTAAAAATGCGGCAAATAATATTCCGCTTCGTGCTGTTTTAAGGTCGGCGCCCAGTGCACGCTGGGTTATATACTGATTACAACCCCAATAGTTTAGGTTTATAATAAGCATACCCCCTATCAGTACAGAAAGCCCCGGCATATCCATATAATTAGGATTGTCCTTTTCAAAAATCATTTCAAAGTGGTCACTTGCCTGCGTGGTCATAAAGCTGAAGCCGTCTAATATCCCATCACCTCCAAACTCTGTAGCTACAAGGTTCAGCGCAAGGTAGGTAGTTACAAGACCACCCAGTATTAAAAAGAAAACCTGAACCACGTCAGTATAGCCAATAACCTTCATACCGCCCAGTGTAATCATAATAGCGAAAAAGGCAAGAAATACCATACACAGTGTAAGGTCAAGCCCCGATATACTGCTTATAGCCAATGCCCCAAGGTATAAAATGGATGTAAGGTTTACCAAAACATACAGCAGAACCCAAAAAACCGCCATAATCATGGCAACCTGTCCATTATACCTTTGGTTAAGGAACTGGGGCATGGTAAATATCTTATTTTTAAGATATACAGGTATAAAAAATACCGCTACAATTATAAGCGTTATTGCAGCCATCCACTCATACGTAGCAATGGCAAGCCCCATCTGGAAACCGCTGCCGCTCATCCCTATAAACTGCTCTGCACTTATGTTACTGGCAATAAGCGATGCCCCAATAGCCCACCAGGTAAGCGTACCTTCGGCTAAAAAGTAATCTTTGCTGTCTTCGCTGACTTTCTTTTTCCTGTTGTAAATCCAAATACCGTATCCGGCAATAAGAATAAAGTAAACAAAGAAAACAACGTAATCACTGACTGATAATGTTCTCATTATATATAGAGTATATTAAATAGTTGCTTTATAATGCACTTCCGGCAGTTCCCTCAATATGGCTGCGCTTTTTTCAGCAGAAATATCCCGCTGTGCCTCTGCCATCATTTCATAGCCCACCATAAATTTCTTTACGGTAGCCGACCTTAGCAATGGCGGATAAAAATGCATGTGGAAATGCCACTCAGGGTGTTCTTCGCCATCCGTAGGGGTTTGATGAATACCCGATGAATAAGGAAAAGAAACCTCAAAAAGGTTATCATACTTTACCGTAATGGTTTTTAATATCGCTGCAAATGCCCTGCTTTCTTCATCGGTCATTTCGGTAATATTGCCAAAGTGCCTTTTGCTCACTATCAGTGTTTCATAAGGCCATGTAGCCCAAAACGGAACCAGTACTGCAAAGTGGCAGTTTTCTGCCACTATGCGTTCACCCCGCTTTAATTCTTCTTTAAGATAATCTGCCAAAAGGCTTTTATCATGCTGAGCGAAATATTTTTTAAGGTTTGCCTGCGTTTTTTCTATTTGTGTAGGTAAAGACGACTGCGCCCATATCTGCCCATGCGGATGCGGATTGCTGCATCCCATTACGCTCCCTTTATTCTCAAATATCTGCACATAATTGATGAAGTCTTTACTGCCTAAGTCAATATACTGTTCTTTCCATGCCTGTACTACTTTTTCTATGGCTTCAACTTCCATTTCGGGTATGGTAAGGTCATGGCGTGGCGAAAAACACACCACCCTGTTTATGCCCCTTTCGGGCTGTAGATTAAAGAATGGATTCTCTTCTTTTTCCAGTGCTACCTCTTCCAGCAACAATGCGGGGAAGTCATTTTCAAAAACATATACATCACTATAGTTTTCGTTTCTCGTTCCGTTAGAGCGTTCGTTGCCTGGGCATAAATAACACGCAGGGGCATACTGTGGCAGGCTAACCTTAGCATGGCTCTCATTCTGTCCCTGCCAGGGTCTTTTAGCCCGATGTGGCGATACCAGTATCCACTCCCCCGTTAACGGATTATACCTGCGGTGCGGATGTTCGTTATTATCAAATGGCTGCATATTATTTTTTATAAAGGGTTGTACCCTTTGCTATTTTAACTTTATAAGCCGAAAGGTTAATACCAAATTTAGCTTTATATTCTTTTTTTACACGTAAAATAATCTCTTTTTCTGCTCCCTTTTCTACAAGGTTGATAGAACAGCCGCCAAAGCCCCCACCCATCATTCTTGAGCCTAATACTGCACCATCTTTACGCACGGCATCTACTAAAAAGTCGATTTCTTCGCAGCTCACTTCATATTCGTTGCTAAGCCCGTCATGGGTTTTATACATCAGGCTTCCCAGCTTTTTAAAATCAGAAACTTCTAATGCAGCAACAGCGTCAAGTACACGCTGTATTTCTTTTACAACAAAATGGCACCTTTTAAAAACAGTTGCTCCCAGTTGCTCTTTTAAAGACAGCACTTGTTCTTCGGTACAGTCCCTAAAGGTTTTAACCTGCGGATAGGTTTCCCTTATTATTGCCAGCCCCTCTTCTACTTCCCGCCTTCGCACGTTATACCCAGATGTTAAATGGGTATGCTTTACATTACTGTCGAGTAATAAAAGTGAATATTCTTTAAAGTTGGCTTTATGGTACTCATGTGCCAGTGTAGTGCAGTCCAGTTTTATAACCCGGTTCTTTTTACCGAATACACTGGCAAACTGATCCATAATACCGCAGTTAACGCCTACAAAAGTATGCTCTGCTTTTTGACCGATAAGGGCTATTTCCTTTTTAGAAAGCCCTAAACTGTTCATTTCATTAAGCGCATAACCAAAACCACACTCCAAAGCCGCTGAAGACGATAGCCCCGCTCCCATAGGGATACAACTACTGAATACAATATTGAAGCCTTTGACACTATGATTTTCTTTTATCTGGTGCAATACACCTAAAAAGTAGTTGACCCACATTGTATCTACAGGTACAAGAGTATCATTAAGACTGAAAGTGTAACTTTCATCAAGGTCTTTAGCATGGATTGTGCAGTTATCGCTTCCGCTTTCTGATATGGCAAAACAAATGTATTTATTGATTGCGGCGGGCAGTACATACCCATCATTATAATCTACATGTTCGCCAATAATATTAATTCGCCCCGGTGAGAGGAATATATGCTGTGGCGCAGTATTAAAACAGTCCTCATAAAAAGAAGTTACCTGCTTTACTAATTTCTTCTTCATTATTTAATTTCTATTTCGGCTTCTGGAATACCCGGTGCCGATGCTTTTATTTTTATAGGTGCGTTTACTTTTTCTGTACGTAACAGTATCGATGTTATCCCTGCCTCAGCTTTCATTGGGTTTTGCCCAATCAGTTCGGCATCTGTGCCTTCTACTGTAAAGGTTACAGGTATATCAGAACTATGTACTACTGTACCGTTTTCATCAGTTATTTTAGCGTAGATAAATACAGTGTCAGGCTTGTCTTTATTCACAGCCTTACCCGATATATCGGCTGTCAGTTCTATTTTAGCTGCTTTACCGGGTGTAGTAATGCTGTGCTCAGTAACTTTTTTATCATTTATATATCCTTCGGCGCGTAGTGTACCTTTTGCAAAACCGGAAAGGGCAAACTCAAACGGCGGATGCGGCAATTTTTCAGAAAAGGCATTGCGGGTAGGCTTTTGCTTCGCAATTAGCTTATCGTTTAAGTATAAAGCTACCTCATCACAATTACTGAACACCCTTACGGTTGTGGAAGAATTTTCATTCCAGTAAGAGGCGATATACACCATAGGCCCTGCCTGTGTTTCTTTAACAGGTTTTGCATTGGCATCTCTTTGACTTTGATAAAAATAGTAGGCAAACTTCGGCATCCTGAAAATATCACTAATGCCTGAACTTTCTATATCGTCACTGTACCCCCTGTTATAGTCAAACATGAGCCAGTTCGCCTGCCCTATGGTATGTTCGCCTTTTATATTAGAGTTAAACGCCTCCTGAAAGTTAAACGCCTGTTGCAACAATGCTTTTTCTCCTGCGCCTCTTAGTTGGCGGCTAGTGCGTTCATCTTCTTTAAGATTGGCAAATGCGGTTTGGTTAAACCCTGCATTTTGGGCATAGTATTCCCAGTCACCATATTCGGCGATGAGTATTTTGCGCCCCTGCTCATCATAATTGTTCCAATACTCAGGAGCTTTACCATGCTGACGCGCAGGTATAAACAGGTCATAATTCTCATTGTCCATCCACCCTGCGGTGTAAGTATTATCAAAAGGCAGTTCATCCCTCAATATCTCATTGGCTTTTTTCATGTAGGCTTCATCCATTTCGCTTTCGTTAAGCGATACCTCCCAAACAATAACACTGGGGTGGTTCCTGTCCCTGCGGGCAAGGTCACGTATCTCCTGATGCGAGTTTTTAACAAACGCATCATCTCCTATAAACTGCCAACCGGATATACAGTTCATAACCAAAAGCCCAAGCTCGTCGCAGGCATTCATAAATGCTTCTGATTGTGGGTAGTGTGACATACGCACAAAATCAAAACCTGCGCTTTTTATTTTAAAGGCATCCCTGTACTGCGCTTCATCTGAAATGGCATAGCCCACATAGGGGTATTCCTGATGGCGGTTTGTACCGTTGATAAACATTTTTTCGCCATTAAGGAAAAAACCTTTATCTGTTATTTTAATATAGCGTATTCCTGTACGGGCAGTATAGGCATCTATAGTTTTATCCTCTTCAAGAATGCTTACCTCAACATCATACAGGTTAGGTTGTGCAACACCCCAAAGTTTCGGATTATCAATTACAACGTTTTGTGTAACGATGGCATCTTTACCCGATTGTATTGTTACCGCATCAGAAACAAACTCTTTAGTAACCCCATCTGCATCTTTAAAAACAGATTTTACTTTAATCGTTTTACCTTCTTCATATTCATTTTTAATATGCACTTTCACTATTCCCGAAGCTGTATTTTTACTGGCTTCATTAAAATGTACCAACACACCACCGCCTGCGGTAACATTGGCATGTACAGCATCGGTTATGTATAGTTTGTTAGTGGTTATCAGGTGAACATTACGGTAAATGCCTCCATAATAATTAAAGTCGAGTGTTTTTAACGGTTTCCCCGGAGGTATCTGACCATTATCCTGATTGTTTACTTTTACAATTACAGTATTTTTTCCATCAGTAACCCATTGGCTTGCATCAACCGTAAAAGGTGTGTAGCCCCCCTCGTGGTGTGTAGCCAAATTTCCGTTTATCCAGACATCTGCTTCATGCATAACCCCTTCAAAATACAGGAATACCTTTTCATTATCTGATGTTTTTACATCAAACTCTTTCTTGTACCAGCAGTCGCCCTGCCATTGGTTATTTACCACAAGCGGCTCAACCTGCGCAGTGTGTGGCAAATTTACATTTTCCCATGAGCCTTTTACACTGTCTTTAGTAAACTGCCAGCCACTGCCAAAGTTTTCTGTAACCCGTTGTGATGTACCCCCTGGTTTATGGCAGGAAAACATCGTTACTATAAGCAATGCTATAAATGCTAATTTTTTCATTTAGAAATATCAGTATAGTTTTTAGAATCATAAAAATCGAATGCGGGGAGCGCTTCGTTGTTATTGCCGCTGTCAAAAAAAGTAGCGTTATCCCAGTGCGAACCTTCTCCCCATAGCGTTTTACAACTTGATGTTACCCATGCCGGTTCCCAGTATACCACACCGCTGCCGCCACCTTTTATGGTTAGTTTTACCAGTTCCAGCATATAATCTTTTTGTCCCTGTGGGGTTGCAGGGTAGCCCTCAATCAATGCTTTTTCGTTAAGTATGTTGCCGGCTTTATCTACCTCATCCATTGTGTATGGATAGGAAGTTTCTACTATCATTAGTTTTTTATTATAGGTAGTAATTAAACTGTCTATAGCTTCGGGCAGGCGGTCAAATTTATATTCTGACCATAAAGGATAGTAAGACAAGCCAATCCAGTCGTAATCTGTTATATTATTTTCCTTTGCTTCCTTAAACCATTTTAAAGCATTTTCGGGCTGTGCTATGTGCAGCATAATAGCAATGTCCTTACCTTTTTCTTTAGAAAGTTCCCTTACGGCCGCTATACCCCTGTTAAGCAAATGCCCATTTCTTTTCCAGTCGATACTATCCTTTGGTTTTTCGCCCGGCTGTAGTATTTCGCTGTTGGTTTCATTACCTACCTGTACCATTTCTGGCAACAGATTCGCCTTATCCAGTTTTAGCAACGTGCTGCGTGTATAATTATACACACTATCACCTAATATTTTGGTGTCTGTTATACCAGCCCAAGCCTTTGGTATTTGCTGATGCCCGGGATCTGCCCAGGTATCTGAATAATGAAAATCCAATAGCACTTCCATACCTTCATCCTTAGCCCTCTTGATGCTCTTTTTTACATCTTCAAAATTAGAATAAGGCGTTGCAACAGGGTCATGCCAAAGGCGGATGCGCACAAGATTACAGCCCTTTTCTTTAAATAAGGCATAGGGGTCAACTTTTTTGCCCTGATTTTGGTAATAAGCCCCACAGTCTTCAATCTCATTAACATAAGAAAGGTCGGCCCCCAGGTATAATTTACTTTTCTCTTCTGTTTCTTTAGTTTCCGATGTTTCGTTATTTTCTTTTTTACTACATGCTGTAAAAAGAATTGGCAATAGTGCCAGTGCTATAAATTTCTTCATAATCAGTTATTATTAAATACCTGTAATACAGGCAGTGCTTTGTTATCAAAATCCCATAGTGCCTGATTTTCCCACGTTGAACCATTTGTGGCTTCTTCTCCCCTAAAGGCTATCCACTCTGCACCCCAATAGCAAAAGCCAATGCCTTTATCTACTGCTTCAACACGGTTTCGTATCTCCTGTAAAAATTCTTTTTGTCCGTTGGGTGTTGCAGGATATGCAGGAATCAACTGTTCTTCCAGCCCCATAATATTATTAGTCCAGTCGTTCCACTCCAGTGTAAATGGATAAGCCGTTTCAGCAATAATAATTTCTTTATTATGCGTCTGGCTAAGACTTGTCATGGCATTTTGCAGTGCCGCCAGGTCTTTGCCATGCCATATAGGGTAATAAGACATCCCAATAAAATCATAATCAACATTGGCTACTTTATTAAAAAACCACTCTGCGCCTGTAATACCCGCATGGTGCAGCATTATTTTAGTATTTGGAGCTTCTGTACGTATTACTGCACTGATGCTGTTTACCAGCTCAAGGTATTGTACTTCGTTATCTACAAGGTTGCCTTCGGGGTACATAAAACCTGTATTGGTTTCATTACCTATCTGTATAATATCAGGGGCTATTTCCGCCAGTATATCCGATGTGTAATTTACAGCAGCTGTTTTTAGCTGTTCAAAAGAAAGCCCTTCCCACTCCCCCGGTATATCTTGATGTCCCGGGTCTGCCCAGGTATCAGAATAATGCACAGTTAGCCACACTTTCATATTCATCGCTTTAATTCTCTGTGCAAAAGCCTTTACTTCCTCAAAACCCGAATGTGGTGTAGCCGGGTTTTTCCACAGGCGTACCCTTACTGTATTACAGCCCGCATTTTTTAAGGTAAGCAAAGCATCTTCGGCTGTGCCGGCAGTATTATAGTAAACAGTCCCTTCTGCCTCAATTTCGGGCAGGAATGACATATCTGCCCCCCTTATAAAAGCATCATCAACTACAACCGATCCATCGTCATCGTTTGGCACATTGTCAGTATTTGTATCATCATCTGAACATGAAATAACAGGCATTATAATAATTCCTGCTAAAAAAAGTAACCTAAATGCTTTTTTCATGATTTCTGGTTTTTTAATTGTTCAAACTTATAAGCTGTTTTATGGTAGTAGGTATCTCCGGGTTTTAGTACCGAATCAGGGAAGTTTGCATGGTTTGGAGCATCAGGGTAATTTTGCGCCTCAAAACAGATACCACTTAACGGATGATAATCTGCCCCGTCTTTACCCTTTATCTCCCCAAAACAATTACCGCCCACATAAATATGTACCGATGGCTGGTTTGTATAAACAGTCATTTTTAAACCTGTCCTGCTGCTGTACAGCGATGCCGCTGGCTGGCTGTTATCTTCAATTACAAAAGAATTGTCTATTTTCTCCGGGCATTTTTTAGCTTCTGTAAAATCATAAGGGCAATGCGATACATTCAGTATAAGCCCTGTTGGTATATTATCAGGTTTGGTTTCTAATGTTTTAACCGAGTTAACCCATAAGTCCTGCCCAGAAACCGACTCCTCATGCCCGTCAAGGTTAAAGTAGCTGTGCTGTGTCAGGTTTATTACAGTGTCTTTTGTAGTAACAGCGTTATACTCTATTACCAACTCATTGCTTTCTGTAAGTGTGTAAGTTACCTCAATGGCTAACTCTCCGGGGAAATTCTCTTCACCATCCCTGCTGGTATAGCAAAAAGTAATACATGAACTGGCTCCATCTTCTATTTTTTTAAGTTGCCATACTTTCTGGTCTAATCCCTCATTACCGCCATGCAGTGTATTGTCGCCAAGGTTTGTATTAAGTTTAAATTTAGCATCGCCAAGTTTAAATTTCCCTTTTTTTATACGCCCGGCATAACGCCCTATAACCGCTCCTATATAAGGCACGCTGGGCAACTTGTGGCAGTCAATATAATCCTGGAGCGTGTCAAAACCCAAAACTACATCTGTACCCTTAAATTTTAGTGAAGTTATGGTTGCTCCATAGTTTATAAACGTAGCTTCCAGTCCATTATCATTGGCTATGGTATAGCTGTTAACCTCTGTACCATCAGGCATTGTTCCGAATAATTTCGCAACAGAGTCCTGAATTAAATATGAAATGTTATTTTTTTCCATAACTTTTTTATCATTTCAATATCAAATGTATAAGTTAAAGTTAAATTAACATACCAGTACCTACCAGTTTTTATATCTTTACTACCAGTTATAACGTTTTCTTATGAAAATAATTAATATAGACAGTAGGTCTAGCCTGCCCAAATACAAACAGATTATCCTGTCAGTAGAAACGGCGATTGCTGAAAAAAGGCTTAAACGGGGCGATAAACTCCCCTCGGTAAATAAGGTTGCTTTAGAGTTTTCCCTTTCCCGCGATACTGTACTGCTGGCTTATGATGAATTAAAGAAGCGGGGCATTATTTATGCCCGGCTTGGTAAAGGCTACTATATAAAAAGTGAAGATTTCAGCTTTGAACAGCGTATATTCCTGCTGTTTGATGAGTTTAATACCTTTAAAGAAGACCTGTATAATTCCTTTATGGCAACCATGGATAACAATGCACAAATAGATATTTTCTTTCATTATTTTAGTAATGAGGTTTTTAAAAAACTTATTAATGAAAATAACGGAGATTATTCTAAATACATCATTATGCCTACCAACCTGAAAGGGGCTGCCGATGCTATTAAAACCCTGCCAAAAAATGATGTATATATTTTAGACCAAACCAACGCCGAACTGCCTGACTATCCATCGGTGCATCAAAATTTTGTAAAAGATATTTACACAGCGTTGGAAACAGGGCGGAAAGAGCTAAGTAAGTACAAAAAAATCATTTTGATATTTCCTGAATTTAAACAGCCAGTAGGCATGAAGCAGGGATTTATACAGTTTTGCGAAAAATATAATTTCTGCTATGATGTTATACCAAACTTCAATAACCATGAAATTAAAACGGGAACAGTATATATACTGCCTAATGATCGTGATTTAGTATATGTAATTGAGCAGGCACGGGAAAAAGAAGTAACGATAGGGCGTGATATTGGTATTATATCCTACAATGATACCCCCTTGAAAAAAGTAGTTGAAAAAGGTATAACCACTATATCTACCGACTTTAAAGCTATGGGAAAAATACTCGCCGAAATGATACTGCAGCAAAAACGGGAACAGGTAGAAAATAAAAGCAGGCTCATTGAGCGTGGCTCGTTATAATTTAAAATTCAAAGTTAAAGCCTTTTTTAGTGAGCTTTTCATATATTCTCTGGTCAAACTCATACAGCTTGGCCGCCCGGTGCGATACATCTTTTTGCTTCTCATCCAGCTCCACCAAAAGCTTCATACGCAATATTTTACGCCTAAAGTTTGATTTATCCATTTCAACTCCTAAAATTTCTTCATAAAGCTTCATCAGCTCAAATAAGGTAAACTTTTCAGGCAGCAGGTTAAACCCGATAGGTGCCTGCCGCACCCGGTTGCGCAGGTTGGTAAGGCTGTAGTTTAAAATTTCATTATGATCATAAATCAGTTTAGGCACATCATTAATTTTATACCATTTTGCATCCGAAGCTGTAAAGCCAGCCTGTACGTTGTAATCTTCCCGCTTTATAAGTGCATAATAGCCTATGGTTATAACACGCCCCAAAGGGAAACGGTCGGGTTCGCCAAAAGCTTTTAACTGTTCCAGGTATATATTATCAAGTCCTGTAAGGTCTCCAAGCAACCTGTGGGCAGCATTATCTATGCTTTCGTTTTCCCTTATCCAGCCCCCTGGCAATCCCCAGTCGCCTTTCCTTATACCCTCAGCGTGCTGTATAAGCAAAACTTCCAAAACACCCTTATCAAAACCAAAAATCACGCAGTCAATTGTAATCGCATTCATCACTGAACGCTCAATTACTTTTCCCGACTCTTTATCTATTATTTTTTTTACCATAACCCCCATTAAAACCTCAACGAATATAAGGAAATTTTTAAAATCACAAAGTTGCTTCAATTATTTTAATATATACTGTAAAAATGCATTATAATTAAGAAAAGCAAATTTTTTTGGGTAATATTTTGTTAATATAAAAAATATGAATTATACTTGTGGTCAAATTAACCATAAGAAATAACGTTGTAGTAAAATTGAAAAAATGCAGTCAGTTAAAAAAAACAGCACAGCCAGTATTTATCTTATAACAGCGGTAGCCAGTTTAGGGGGGCTGCTGTTTGGTTATGATACCGCCGTTATATCAGGTGCTGTGGGTGCACTTCAAAATTTTTTTATTACAGTTTTAGAGCAGGATACTGTAGCTGCCACTGCTGCCATCGTGCAGTTTAAGATAATTATTACACTCTGCACATCAGCTATACTTTTACTGTTCGCATCTTTTATATTTAAGTTTTACAAACAAAGCACAGCCCTTACAATAGTAGTTTTAGTTTTTGTACTGGGCGGTGCTTTTTATTACTACCAGTTCCTTACCCTGCCCGACGTACTTACAGAAAATCTTAAAAATTCAATTTTAGGGTTTATGGTTAGCAGTGCGCTTGTAGGCTGTATAATCGGTGCAGCGGCGGGCGACAGGATAGCCAACTCCATTGGGCGCAGAAACGGCCTGCTGATTTCGGCTGTTCTATTCATCCTATCGGCGGCAGGCTCTGCCTACCCTGAAGTTATGAATGTTTTTATGGGAAGCGACCTTACTTCATTTATAGTTTACAGGATAATAGGCGGTATTGGTGTGGGGCTAGCCAGTATGCTTGCGCCGCTCTACATTGCCGAAATGGCTCCGGCAAATATTCGCGGCAGGCTGGTATCATGCAACCAGTTTGCTATTGTAAGCGGTATGCTTATCGTTTATTTTGTAAACTACTATATAGTAAAAGGGCAAAGTGCCGAATGGATAAATAATGACGGCTGGCGCTATATGTTTTTTTCTGAAATCATCCCGGCATTGCTGTTCTTTTTATTCCTGCTGCTTGTACCAAAAACGCCACGCTTCCAGGTTATGAAGGGTAGGGAAGCCGATGCAATGAAGGTACTTTCCGGCATGAATGGTAAAGAAAAAGCCTTAACAATATTAGAAGAAATTAAATCTTCATTCAATATAAAAAAAGCACACTGGCTTACCTATGGCTGGACAATTATTATAATAGGGCTTTTACTCTCAGTTTTTCAGCAGTTTGTAGGCATTAATGTAGTACTGTATTATGCGCCCGAAATTTTTAAGGGTATGGGTATGGAGACCGATGCCTCTATGATGCAGACCATTATTGTAGGTGCCATTAATATGCTGTTTACAGTACTGGCAATATTTACTGTAGATAATTTTGGGCGCAAAAAACTGATGCTTATAGGCAGCATTGTTATGGCTGTAAGTATGCTTGGGCTTGGTTTTGCGCTATACACGCACAATACAGGTATGCTGGCATTATTGCTCATGTTGTTATACATAGCAGCATTTGCCATGTCATGGGGTCCGGTTACGTGGGTTTTACTTTCAGAAATTTTTCCAAACAAGATAAAAGGTGTTATGGCGGTTGCGGTTGCGGCACAGTGGCTGGCAAACCTGCTGGTATCATGGACATTCCCAATGATGAATAATAACGCCTACCTGACCGGATTATTTAACCACGGATTTTCTTACTGGATATATGGTATAATGGCACTGCTATCGGCATTGTTCATCTGGAAGTTTGTACCTGAAACAAAAGGAAAAACACTGGAAGAAATGGAGAACCTTTGGATAAAGAAACAAAACTAATAACAGCATTATGTATTTTTTAGGTATAGATTTAGGAAGCTCATCAATAAAACTTTCGGTACTCGATGCCGATAAGGGTATTACTATAGCCTCTGTGAGTGTTCCTGAATCTGAAATGGATATTATTGCACCTGAGTTTGGGTGGGCAGAACAAGCCCCCGAAACATGGTGGGAATATACCAAACAGGGAATAGGTTTACTGAAAACTAAGCACAACACCGACCTGAAAAAAATAGCTGCTATAGGCATAGCCTACCAGATGCACGGCCTGGTACTTACCGATGAGAACCTAAACCCTGTACGCCCCGCGATTATTTGGTGTGACAGCCGTGCCGCACAAACAGGCGATATTATTTATGAAAACATGGGCGCAGAAAAATGCCAGCGTCAAATACTGGGCAGCCCCGGTAATTTTACCGCCTCCAAATTAAAATGGGTAAAAGACAATCAGCCTGAAATTTTTGCAAAGGCAAAACACATGATGCTGCCCGGCGATTATATAGCTGCCAAACTTTCGGGTGTGGCGCAAACCAGTACATCAGGATTATCTGAAGCTGCGTTATGGAACTTCCCTGAAGGAAGAATTGCACAGGAGGTAATAGAAGTGATGGGGTTATCGGCAGATATTATCCCTGAGATAGTTCCAAATTTTGGACATCAAAGCAAAATAAGCCACTCAATAGCTGATGAACTGGGTTTTAACCCTGAAACAGAAATTACATACAGGGCTGGCGACCAGCCTAACAATGCCTTATCATTAAATGTACTTCGCCCCGGCGAAATTGCCACTACAGCAGGAACATCGGCAGTAATATATGCTGTATCCCAACAGGATATTTATGATTCTCAAAACCGTATCAATACATTTTTACACGTAAACAATACCGAAAAAGATAAACATAACGGAGTAATGCTGTGCATTAACGGTTCGGGCATACTGTACCAGTGGCTGCGTAAAATAATGTCGGTTGGCAATGATGGCTTACTTTCTTATGAAAGGCTGAATGCAGAAGCTGCTAAAACCGAAGCCGGGAGCAGGGGGCTAAGGTTTTATCCGTTTGGCAATGGTGTTGAGAGGATATTCAATAATAAAAAAGCTACATCAGGCATACAGAATCTCAACTTCAATATACACCAGGCACCACAGCTTACCCGCGCAGCTTGCGAGGGGATAGTGTTTGCCATGAATTACGGCTTTGATGTAATGAAATCTGTTGGCGCATCAGGACAAACCGTAAGGGCAGGTAAAGCAAACCTGTTTTTAAGCCCTGTTTTTAGGGAAATATTTGTTAATACCACCCAAACTACAGTTGAGCTTTACAACACATCAGGGGCTGAAGGGGCTGCAAGGGGTGCTGCATACGGCTACGGGTATTATACCTCGCTGGATGATGCCTTTAACAGCCTGCAATGCCTTGAGCGTTTAGAGCCGTCTGCCGCGCTTTCTTCGCAATATGCAGAGATATATCACGAATGGAAAAATTATATTAATATACAAGAATAAAATGGATACAACAACTCGGGCATTTTTTAAAAACATAGACACCATAAAGTTTGAAGGCAGGGAAAGTGATAATCCGCTTGCCTTTAAATGGTATGACGAAAACAGGGTTGTGGCGGGCAAAACCCTTAAAGAACATCTAAGGTTTGCTATGGCTTACTGGCATACACTGTGTAATGGCGGCGACGATCCTTTTGGAAAGCCTACAGAAAATTTTCCGTGGGATAAAAATGATGATGCAATAGCCAGGGCAAAGGATAAAATGGATGCCGGCTTTGAGTTTATGTCTAAACTCGGCATACCCTACTACTGCTTTCACGATGTAGATATGGTAGATGAAGCCCCTACCCTTGCCAAATTTGAAGAGCGCATACAAACCATGGTAGAATATGCCAAACAAAAACAGCAGGAAACAGGCATCAAGCTCTTATGGGGAACCTCTAACCTGTTTAGTAACCCCCGTTACATGAATGGTGCTGCAACCAACCCCAATTTTGATGTAGTGGCACACGCAGGGGCACAGGTTAAAATAGCTATGGATGCCACTATTGCACTGGGCGGCGAAAACTATGTTTTTTGGGGAGGCCGTGAGGGGTACATGAGCCTGCTGAACACGGACATGAGAAGGGAGCAGGAACATCTTGCACGTTTTCTTATTACCTGTAGGGACTATGGCAGGCAACAGGGTTTTAAAGGTAACTTTCTTATAGAGCCTAAGCCTATGGAGCCCATGAAGCACCAATATGACTTTGATGCTGCAACCTGTATTGGCTTTATTAATAAATATGGGCTTCAGGACGATTTTAAGCTTAATCTTGAAGTTAACCATGCCACACTTGCCGGGCATACGTTTGAGCATGAATTGCAGGTGGCGGCAGATGCGGGACTACTTGGCAGTATAGATGCCAATCGTGGCGATTACCAAAACGGATGGGATACAGACCAGTTCCCTATAGATGTGTATGAAATAGCACAGGCTATGCTTGTAATACTGCAAAGCGGGGGTATAAAAGGCGGGGGTGTTAACTTTGATGCTAAAGTGCGCCGAAACTCGATTAACACTGAAGACAGGTTTATTGCCCATATAGCCGGGATGGATGTATTTGCAAGAGGGCTTATATGTGCAGACCATGTGCTAAACAACACTAATTACACAAAATTACGCAAAACCAGATATGAATCATTTGACGGAGGCGATGGTGCTAAGTTTGAAAAAGGAGAGCTCACTTTACAAACACTTAGCGATATTGCCCGTAGAAATGGAGAGCCCCAATCAATAAGCGGCAGGCAGGAACTGTTTGAACAGATTATTGCCAACGCCTATTAGGAAAAACTAAACTAAGCGAACTATAACCAAACACTCTAATAATTATGGAAAGTAAAAATTGTATTCGTCCTAAAATGCTTACTTTTTGCTTATCATTATTTTTTACTTTACTGGCAGTGTCTGCTGTTTTTGCACAGCAGCCTGTTACAGTAACCGGAATTGTTACCTCATCTGATGATGGTATGGGGCTGCCGGGAGTAAATGTAATGGAAAAAGGTACTGCCAATGTAGCCAGCACAGACATAGACGGTAATTATCAGATTACCGTAAACCCTGAGGCTGTTTTAGTTTTCAGCTATGTAGGCTTTGCCCCGCAGGAAGTAACTGTTAACAGCCGTACAAACATCAGTATTACAATGCAGCCAACAGCTTCTGAGCTTGAGGAAATTGTTGTGGTAGGATATGGCACACAAAAGAAAAAAGTTTCTACAGCAGCCGCTACCGTTGTTAGTGGTAAAAACATTGCCCAAACCAACAGTATAGATGCTGTAAACGGTTTGCAGGGGCAAAGCTCCGGTGTATCTATAACCTCTACCTCCGGTCAGCCCGGTGCCGCTATGCTTGTTAATATTCGCGGTACAGGTACTGCGGGTAACAATACCCCGCTTTATGTGGTAGATGGCGTGGTGGTAGATGGCGGTATAGATTACCTTGACCCCTCTATCATAGAAAGGGTAGATATCCTTAAAGATGCTTCTGCCGCATCAATTTATGGTGCCCGTGCCGCTAATGGTGTTGTACTGGTTACTACAAAAAAAGGCAGCGAGGGCAGAATGAATGTTAGCTTTAACAGCTTTACAGGATTTCAGTATGCTTACAAAAAACTGGATTTGCTTAACGCAAGGGAGTATGCCACTATTTTAAATGAAGCCCGTGTAAATTCGGGGTTTGCACCACTGTACAGTCAGTCAGATATAGCACAGATGCAGAATAACGACTGGCAGGATGAAATGTTTAATGATGGCGCAGTTAAACAAAACCATTCGCTATTGGTTTCAGGAGGCGATAAAAAGGCTACTTACACCACAGGTTTATCTTACTATGGGCAGGAAGGGCTTATAGGCAGCCAGACAAACCAGTCGCAGTATGACCGTATTACCTTTACTGTTAATACAACGTATAATATTATTGAAGACCGTTTAAAATTCGGCGAAAATTTCTCTTACGCAAACGTTTACAGTACTGGTATAACTGATGACGGTATTTATAACAACTCCATAAGGGGTTTCCTTAACGCCCCACCCAACTATCCTACTTTTGATGAAAACGGAGATTTTGGAAGGTCGCCTATAAGTAATGACATTACCAACCCTGCCGGAGCGCTTTTTTACAATAACTTTAGCGAAAACAAGTCTAACCGCTATGTAGGAAACCTGTTTTTAGAAGCTAACTTTTTAGATGGCTTTACCTTCAGGACAAGTTATGGTATAGATGTAAACAACAGTAACTACCGTGCTTTTACTCCAATATATGAGCTGTCTGCGGTAGATTATAATATTATCTCATCTGTAACGCAAAACAGTACAAACGATTTTTCGTGGATATTTGAAAACACCCTGCAATACAAAAAAACACTGGGTGAAAGGCATAATATCGATATCCTTGCAGGTACATCGGCACGCCAGCGTGTTATTGAGTTTATGCAGGCAACAGGTCAAAACCTTATTTTTAATGACTTTGAACACGCTTACCTTAGCAATGCTACCAATGCCCAGCAAAACATAGTTTCGGGAGGGCGGGTAGATTACAGCATCATGTCATATTTCGGAAGATTGTTATATGATTATGATAACAGATACCTTTTAACAGCAACTATAAGGCGGGATGGTTCTTCGGAGTTTGGAAGTAATAATAAATTTGCTATTTTCCCTGCATTCTCTGCCGGGTGGAATATCGATCAGGAAAACTTTTTCCCTGAGGATATTTTCTTAACCGCCTTTAAGCTAAGAGGTAGCTGGGGGCAAAATGGTAATGACCAGTTTGCAAGGCAGTTTGCCTATATGTCAACCATTAGCTCTTACGATAAAAATTACCATTTTGGTACAGGCAGTGATGAGCTTCCTCTTGCTGTAGGCTCCAGCCCCGATGCGCTGTCTAACCCGGACCTTAAGTGGGAAACGTCAGAGCAGCTTAACATTGGTATAGACGCTACTTTATTTAATAATTTAACCTTATCATTCGACTATTACGATAAAACTACTAAAGACTGGCTTGTACAGGCAGCAGTTCCTGCAATTGCAGGAGCGCAGGCTCCGTTTATTAACGGGGGCGATATTAACAACAGGGGTATAGAGCTTGGGCTTGCCTATAATACCCGCCTTGGAGATGACTGGAGAATATCTGTTAACGGTAACTTTTCATACAATAAAAACGAAGTTACGCGTGTAGCTAACCAAAACGGTATTATTTATGGCGAGGCAAACCTGCTTTTCCAGGGAATTGATGAAATTAACCGTGTAGAGGTAGGACAGCCTATAGGTTATTTTTACGGGCTTCAGACTAATGGAATCTTCCAGAACCAGGCAGAAATTGACGCCCATGCATTAAACGGAAACCCTATACAGCCGGGAGCACAGCCGGGTGATGTTCGCTTTGTGGATTTAAATGGCGATGGAAAAATAGACCAGAATGACAAAACCAATATTGGAGACCCTAACCCTGATTATTATTATGGCTTTAATATAGAACTTAATTATAAGGCTTTTGACCTTTCTATATATACCTACGGCGTGGGCGGTAATCAAAATATATATGGAGTGCGCGATAATTCAAGACCTTTTTACAACTATACTACTGAAATATTTGACAGGTGGACGGGCGAAGGCACATCTAATACCATACCGCGTGTAACCTATGGTAATACCGAAAACGGTAATTATACAAAGTTTTCAGATTTATATGTTGAAGATGCGGGATTCTTTAGGATTAAAGCTGTAACATTAGGCTGCGACCTTACAAAACTTACCAATGTACTGGATGTTTTTTCACAATTCAGGATATACGGTACAGTAAACAACCTGTTTACATTTACAAACTACAAGGGGCTTGACCCTGAAGTTGGTTTTGGTAATGTTAACCAATCTTGGGCAAGAGGTATAGATGTGGGGTACTACCCGCAGCCACGAACATATATGTTAGGTTTAAGTGCTAACTTCTAAAAAAATGAAAATGAAAAATTATATCATATTACTGGCTCTATCTTCTTTATTTATAACTGGCTCATGTTCTGACGATTTTATAAATAACCAGCCTTATACAGAAAAAGTAGAAGAAAACTTTTATAAAACTCCGCAGGACGCTTTTGAAGGTCTTGTGGCAATATACGATGTACTGCAGCGTGAAGGCTATGGTGGTTTTTTAATGGCTACAGAAATAGCATCTGACAACTGCTATGGAGGGTTTGGAACGGGTGATAACACAGTATCTCTCGACTGGGACCGCTTTCAGTTTATTGCTGACAGGGAAATGAATATGCCAATATGGGAAACCTGCTATATGGGTATATACAGGGCCAACATTTTGTTAGAAAATATTGATAATGTTGAATGGGGAAATGATGAGTCTTTAAAAACTACTTACATAGCCGAAGCCCGTTTTTTAAGAGCCCACTTCCATTTTGAGCTTGCAAGGGTTTTTGGCGATATTGTGCCATTAGACCATACTATTGGGGTTGATGAATTTGAATCGCCAAGAGCACCCGCCGAAGTTACGTATGCACTTATAGCTGAAGACTTTAAATTTGCGGCAGACAATCTTGGTAATGAAAATTACTCACAACCCTCTAACCAAAATTATGGGCGTATAACAAAATGGGCTGCTGCTACATACCTTGCAAAAGCATTCCTGTTTTATACAAACTACTACAATGCTCAGGATCTTGCAGGGATAGTAAGCAAACCCGAAGTTACCCAATATATTAATGATGTGGTAAACAGCAGCGGGCATGACCTGGTTCCAGACTTCAGGAGCCTTTGGTTAGCCTCGGCTGCATCTCAGGGTGTTGATTATGCAGGCGAAGGCAATACCGAAATGATTTTTGCCATCCGTTTTAACAGTTCGGGGCTTGGCGACTGGAATTTACATGAAGGTAACCGTTTTGCGGTTAACATAGCCCCAAGGGGTGGTAACATCGGTCCTTATGGACAGGGATGGGGCGGTGCACCTGTAACTCCTGTATTATATAACGCATATACTTCGGGAGATATGCGCAGGGATGCAACCATTATAAACTTTGATGCCGAAGGACTTGATTTTGACCCGGATGTAAGGGGGCAACGTCAATATACAGGTTATGCCTGGAAAAAATTCTGCCCTATTACCAACGAAGCCGGAGAAAGCGTGGTTGTAGAAAACGGTGGCGATTTCCAGATAGATAATTATGAAGATTATCCGGTACTGCGTTTTTCTGATGCATTGCTTATGGCAGCAGAACTTAACCTTGACTCTAACGCCGGGTTCGCACAGCAGTGCCTGGACAGGGTACGCTCACGCGCGTTTGGCAACAGCAGCAATAACGTGCCCGCTACAATGGCTAATATACTTAATGAGCGCAGGCTGGAGCTGGCTCTTGAAGGGCACAGATACTTTGACCTTATCAGCCAGGGCATGGGTGCGGCACAGTCTGCCATTGATGCTTCGGGTATGGGCGGTGAGTTCCAGGTAAACTTCAGGACAGAAACCCAGGGGTGGTTTCCGCTACCGCAATCGCAGATATTGCTTTCTAACGGGGCTATACAGCAAAACCCCGGGTGGTAATAAATAACTTAAAAATACATGATTATGAAAAAGTTTATTAAAACAATTACAGTACTTGCAGTTACAGTGCTTCTGTTTTCATGTGAAGCGGAAGAAGACCGCAACAGCCTTCCGGACATAACATTAAGTCCATCTGACATTACTATAACAGTGACGCAAAATCCTGATAATGAAAATGTAGTTACCATGACAAATAACACACCCAATGTTATACCTTACTGGAGCTATAAAGACGCTAATGGTAATGAACTGGGACGCTCTAACAGAAATCAGCTAACGGTTACCCTTCCGTTTGCGGGTGAATATTCTGTACATTTTACGGCGTTTACAAGGGGTGGTGGTGTAGAAGCGCCGCCTGTAACCATAAACATAGCCGAAAATGATGAAAGTTATTTCAGCGATGCAGAATGGGGCTATCTTACTAACGGAGTAGAAGGGAAAACATGGGAACTTAATATGGCTGAACCTATTGGCTGGGCAGGGTTTGATTATCCTTACAACCCGAACGGCTCCGATTACTGGAACTGGTTTCCTGATTATGCAGGAAACAGCTGGGTTATGGAGAATAAAGACTGGGGAGAAATGTCATTTAACCTGGATGGCGGCTATAATGTAAGTGTTGCACAAACAGCCCTTAACAACAATACACAAACCACCAAAACAGGCAATTTTTCTTTTGATATAGAAAATAACACCCTAAACTTTAACGGTGGCGTAGAAATGCTGTTTGGTGGAGATTACTACCCTGATGTTAGAAACTGGAGCTCATTAAATGTTGTAGAGCTTACTGAAAACTCCATGAGGCTTTCTGTAGTTCGTGACCAAAGCAGGGAAGGAGAAGACCCCTGCCAGATTGTTTTCCACTTTAAACCAAAGGAATAATTGTAATACTACCGGTAAGCATTTCACATCTGCTTACCGGTTTTTATAAAATTTATATGAGGCATACTTATTCACATACTATTCTAAAATCATTAGCATTAATAACACTATTTGTTGCTGTATTATCTTGCAGTGGCGGTAAGGAAACCGATTTTAATAACCGAAAGGTAAGTTTTAATGATAACTGGCAGTTTTATCTTAACGACAGCCTTAAAGGCAATGATACCATTAGCAATACCACAGAGTGGCGTACGCTTAACCTGCCCCACGACTGGAGCATTGAAGGTAAGTTTGACGAAAACAGCCCTGCGGGTATAGGGGGCGGTGCACTTAATGGCGGGCTTGGTTGGTATAAAAAGACTTTTAAAATAGCTGCAGAAGACAGCACCAAAATAACATCTGTATTATTTGACGGTATATACCGAAACAGTGATGTATGGATAAACGGGCATCATTTAGGGTATCGCCCTAATGGTTATATCGGGTTTCAGTATAACCTTACCCCCTATCTTAATTATGGGGATAAAGAAAATGAAATACTTGTAAAGGCAGATAACTCGCAACAGCCTAATTCTCGCTGGTATTCGGGTTCTGGTATTTACCGTAATGTTTGGCTGCAAACTACAGATAAACTGCATGTAGCACAGTGGGGAACTTATATTACTACCCCGCAGGTAAGTGCTGAAAGTGCTACTGTTGCCATTGAAGCCACAATTGAAAACAAGTATACTACTGCAAAAGAAGTTACTGTTACCACAACCCTTTTAAAGGAGGGTAAAGAAGTTGCATCTGTAAGCCAAAAAATAAAACTACAGGCAAATGAACAGAAAACAGTTAAACAAAGTACAGAAGTAAAAAACCCTGTTTTATGGGATATTGATAATACTGAACTATATACAGCAGTAACAAAAGTAATTGCTGATGATACTGTGTTAGACCGTTATGAAACACCTTTTGGGATAAGGAGTTTTTCTTTTGATACCGAAAAAGGCTTTATACTTAACGGCAAGCAGGTAAAAATAAAAGGTGTATGCCTGCATCATGATTTAGGGGCACTTGGTGCTGCTATTAACACGCGGGCTATAGAGCGTCAGCTTGAAATAATGCAGGAAATGGGTGTTAACGGCATCCGTACATCACACAACCCTCCCGCTCCTGAACTTTTAGAGCTGTGCGACAAAATGGGCTTTATAGTTATGGATGAAGCCTTTGATATGTGGAAGCAATCTAAAACAGAGTTTGATTATGGCAACGATTGGGATGACTGGCATGTTAAAGACCTTGAAGACCAGTTGCTGCGCGACCGTAACCACCCAAGCATATTTATATGGAGCATTGGTAATGAAATACCGGAACAATGGAACGAAAAAAGTGTACCGATAGCTAAAGAGCTTGCTTCAATAGTGCGCAGGCTGGATAGTACCCGCCCGCTTACGGCAGCTATGAACCCCCCTATAATTGTGAATGAAGATGTAAACATCCAGTTTGAAGAAACTGCTGCTACACCCAATTCGCTGGCAGGTTCGGGCGCGTTAGATATTATAGGCTATAATTATGCCCATCAAACGTATGAAAGCCATAAGAGGAATTTTCCGGGTGTACCCTTTATTGCTACCGAAACAACCTCGGCACTGGCAACAAGAGGTTACTATGATGCAAAATCTGACACCATAAAATTATGGCCTAAACGATGGGATATCCCTTTTTATGACGGCAACCCCGGCAATACGGTTTCTGCTTACGATCAGGTTCATGCCCCCTGGGGCTCTACCCATGAAGCAACCTGGAAAGTAATTAAGAAGCATGATTACCTTGCAGGTATGTACATCTGGACAGGTTTTGATTACATAGGCGAGCCTACGCCCTATATGTGGCCCTCTATAAGCTCTTACTTTGGTATTGTAGATCTTGCCGGTTTTCCAAAAGATGTGTACTATATGTACCAAAGCGAATGGACCGATAAAGATGTACTGCATATATTCCCGCACTGGAACTGGAAAGAAGGTCAGGAAGTGGATGTTTGGGCTTACTATAATAATGCAGACGAGGTTGAACTTTTCCTTAACGGAAAATCTTTAGGTAAAAAAAGCAAGCAGGGCGATGATCTGCATATTATGTGGCGCGTACCCTATCAGCCCGGCACCCTTAAGGCTGTATCCAGGAAAAACGGCAAAACCGTACTGGAAAAAGAAATTAAAACAGCCGGTAAACCGGCAGCACTAAAACTAAGTGCTGACCGTGAAACCATAAATGCAGATGACAACGATCTTTCGTTTATTACAGTAGATATTACAGATGATAAGGGAGTATTTGTGGCAACTGCCAACAATGAAATACACTTTAGCCTTAAAGGCAACGGTAAAATTGTAGGCGTAACCAGTGGCGACCCTGTAAGCCATGAATCTTACAAAGGCAATAAACATACTGCACTAAGCGGTAAATGCCTTGTAATTGTTCAGGCGGGCAATAAACCCGGTACACTCGAACTGAGTGCCGGCGGACAGGGAATTAAAGAATCAACTATTACTATAAAAACAAAATAAAGCCTCATGAAAAATTTCAGGATGACTTTAACGGCACTTGCCTTTGGGTGTAGTGTATTTATAACCACAAAGGCAAAGGCTCAGATACAAAATGCGGGTGTGCTTAACGAACCTGTAGATGTAAGCAAGGACTTTGAAAACTATGCCAATACTTTTTACTTTGCAGATGAGCTGGCATCCTTTGATCCTACTACCGGAAAAGGCAAAGTAAAGTACTTAAGGTATAACTATAAAACAAGGCAGGCTTTTAACAATATGCTCATGAAGCCCGATACAATTGCGGCTAATGAATTTCCCGCTACAGAGTATGAGGCATCGCCAGTATTGCCTTTCAGCATAGAATTTACATCTGAAAGGACTGTGAGGATAAAAATGGCTTCGGGTCCGCAGTTTAACCAGCCAAAAGAGTCACTAATGCTGGTAGAGGGTACTGCCCCAAACAACATTTCGGCATGGAAACACACTAAAACAGCAACGGGGCATACCTACACCAGCAAATATGGAAGGGTAGAAATAACAGCACAGCCCTGGCACATAAAAATATATGACGCTAAAGGGAAGCTGTTAACCTCAACATTGCATAATGATGATGTACAGAATACCTATACGCCTGTACTCCCCTTTTCTTATGTAAGAAGAAACAGCGACTATTCACGCAGCATGGCACCCGTTTTCAGCCTTGAGCCAGATGAAAAAATATTTGGTTGCGGCGAGTCGTTCACGCAGTTTAACAAGCGTGGGCAAAAGGTAGTTTTATGGACAGACGATGCTAACGGTGTACAAAATGAAACCATGTACAAACCCATTCCCTTTTACATGAGTAGCCGTGGTTATGGCGTTTTTATGCATACCTCTACCCCTATTACGGTAGATTTTGGTAAATACTTTGCAGGAGCCAACAAAATGATGATTGGTGATGATGAAGCCGACCTTTTTATATTTATTGGAGAGCCAAAAGATATTCTTGATGAATATACCAACCTGACGGGTAAGGCATCTATGCCGCCGTTATGGTCTTTTGGTTTTTGGATGAGCCGTATTACTTATTTTTCTGAAAAAGAAGGACGTGATATTGCAAAAAACCTGAGAAAAAATAAAATACCAAGCGATGTTATCCATTTTGATACCGGATGGTTTGATGTTGACTGGCGCAACAACTATGAGTTTGCCTCCCAGCGTTTTGATGATGCCACCAAAATGATGGCAGATATGAAACAGGACGGGTTTAATGTTTGCTTATGGCAGCTCCCCTATTTTACACCAAAAAACACGTTGTTTAACGAAATTGTAGATAATGGGCTTGCCGTAAAAGACCGTAAAGGAAATTTACCTTATGAAGATGCCGTACTCGATTTCTCTAACCCTGAAACCGTAACGTGGTATCAGGGTAAATTGAAACACCTGTTTGACCAGGGCGTAGCGGTATTTAAAGTAGATTTTGGAGAAGCTGCCCCTGCCGAGGGTATATACCACTCCGGGCGCACAGGCTTTTATGAGCATAATTTGTATCCATTACGATACAACAAGGCTGTAGCCGAAGTAACACAGCGCGAAAAAGGCTATTCGCTTATATGGGCAAGGAGTACCTGGGCAGGAAGCCAGCGTTACCCATTGCATTGGGGTGGCGATGCGGCTACTACAAACAGTGCTATGTCGGCAACATTACGTGGTGGGCTTTCACTGGGGCTATGCGGGTTCAGCTTTTGGAGTCATGATGTAGTGGGCTTTGTATCTAAGTCACCCGAAGATTTATACAAACGCTGGACACCCGTCGTGATGCTTTCATCACATGTAAGGAGCCATGGCGAACCGCCTACCGAACCCTGGCTTTACAGCAAAGACTTTTTAGAAAGTTTCAGGAAATCAGACAATATGCGGTATGAACTTATGCCTTATATCTACGCACAGGCTAAAGAGAGTTCAGAAAAAGGGCTGCCAATGATGCGCGCACTTTTTATAGAATATCCTGATGATGCAGGTTCGTGGCTTATAGACAACGAATATATGTTTGGCTCTGATATGCTCGTAGCACCGTTATTTGAAGAAGTAACTGAAAGAGATGTGTACCTGCCACCAGGGACATGGATAGACTACCAAACCAAAAAAGTGTACAAAGGCGGATGGCACACTATTAAAGCCGGAGAACTGCCCATTATTGTACTGGTTAAAAACGGTACGGCACTGCCACATATAAAGCTGGCACAAACCACAAAGGATATGGACTGGAGCAAACTTACCCTTAAAGTATATGCTGACGGCGATGCCGCAACAGCTACCGCAAAAGTATATCTGCCGGAAGGCGATGCATTACAGCATATAACACTAAGCAAAAGAGGAAATGGCTTTGAGGTTAGCCAAAATCCGTTAAACGGAAAAACGACTTTTAAAACAGAATGGATAAAATAACTGAAATCGAATTGGGTTAGTTT
Organism: Dyadobacter sp.; assembly: GCA_052038845.1. Lineage (GTDB taxonomy): Bacteria > Bacteroidota > Bacteroidia > Flavobacteriales > Flavobacteriaceae > Flavobacterium. Next base: position 27,681 of record JBQGDD010000194.1, read on the forward strand.
TGATTTATTTGCCCCGGGGGTTGTTTTGACTTCCAATCCCCGGGTTTTTTACTAACCGGAAGTTTATATTATTATGATAACAAAAAAAATTATACTCCCCGCCCTTATGCTGTCTGTAATGGCAGGGTTTTCACAAAACAAAAAAAACGCACAGGAACTGGCATCGCCAAACGGGCAAAATAAAATTAGTTTCGCCCTTGCCAATGCTGCTCCTACCTATAGCGTAAAACATGGCAGTACCGATGTAATAACACCCTCTGCAATGGGCTTTATGCTTAAAAATGAAGACCTGAGCAAGAATTTTGAGATTGCCGATATCAAAACAATATCACATGATGATACCTGGCAGCAGGTTTGGGGCGAAAAGAAAGACATCAGAAATCATTATAATGAAATGGTGGTTAAATTGAACAGTAAAGATAAAAACAGGAGAAAGCTTGAAATACAATTTCGTGCTTTTGATGATGGTGTCGCGTTTCGTTACGTGTTCCCAGAGCAGGGCATAAAAGACAGTATTTTTATAATGGATGAGGTAACCACCTTTAACCTTAAAGAAGACGGCAAGGCATGGTGGATACCTGCCTATCAGGAAAACAGGTATGAGTATCTTTATGAAAATTCGCCTGTAAGCAGCCTCGATGTAGTACATACACCACTTACAATAGAGAATAAAAAAGTTGCCATAAGCTTTCATGAAGCTAACCTGACAGATTTTGCCAGTATGGTGCTTAGGCATACCAACGGCACACAGCTTAAAGCTGAATTAGTACCCTGGGCTGATGGCGTAAAAGTGCGTACCGTAAAAAGTTTTACATCGCCATGGAGAACTATCCAAATGAGCGATACACCGGATGGACTGATAGAATCGTACATGGTGCTTAACCTTAATGAGCCTAATGCATTAAAAAACCTTTCTTACATAGAGCCTTTTAAATATACAGGTATATGGTGGGGCATGCACATAGGCAAATATACTTTTTGGGAAAGTGAAACACAGGGCGCAACAACAAAGAACGCTAAAGAATACATAGACTTTAACGCTAAACAAGGTATTGACTACTTACTAATTGAGGGATGGAATAAAGGGTGGACACCTGCATGGTATGAAAACAGGATGCATATGTTCAGCTTTACGAAATATGCTGATAATTTCAACCTTGAAGAAGTGGTTAATTATGGCAGGCAAAAAGGCGTTCAGATAATAGGCTACCACGAAACAGGCTCTAACCTTGTTAATTACCTGAAAGAAATTGACGAAGGCTTTGCGCTATACAAAAAACTTGGCATACACAATGTAAAAATAGGACAGGTAGGCTCTAAACTTAATATGAAAGAATGGCACCATGGGCAGTTTGGTGTAAACTACTACCGCTATGTGCTTAAAAAAGCCGCTGAATACGGTCTTGCTGTAAACTTTCATGAGCCTATAAAAGATACAGGGGAAAGGCGTACCTATCCTAATATGATGGCACGTGAGGGCGCGCGCGGAATGGAATATAACGCATGGAGCGAAGGCAACCCGCCCAACCATGAAACCATACTGCCTTTTACAAGGATGCTTTCGGGTCCTATGGACTTTACACCGGGAGTTATTGATGTAGAAATTTCTCAGGGCTATCCGGATAAAAGGGTACACACCACAGCCGCAAAACAGCTTGCATTATATGTAACCATATACTCCCCTATACAAATGCTTGCTGACCTTCCTGAAAATTATGAGGGCAAACCTGCCTTTCAGTTTTTAAAAGAAGTACCAACAGACTGGGAAGATACAAAAGTACTTAATGGGGAAATTGGCGAATACATAACCACTGTGCGTAAAGACAGGAACAGTGCCAACTGGTATTTAGGCAGTATCACTAATGATAAGGCGCGCAGCATATACGTTTCTTTATCTTTCCTTGAACCTAATGCAAAATATGAAGCTGCTATTTATGCCGATGCAGAAGGTACACATATAGACAGTAATCCTGACAAAGTGAGCATCACCAAAAAAACAGTAACCGCTAAAGATAAACTCAAGCTGCAACTGGGCAGGTCTGGCGGGGCAGCTATACAGTTCAAAAAATTATAAGTAATGAGGTATTCTATCTTATACATACTGATAATTTTTGCATCGGTTCCGCTACTGGCACAGCAAAAAGGCTATAAATACCCTTTCCAAAACCCGGGTATGGATACCGAGAAACGAATTGACAACCTGCTGTCGCTCATGACGCTTGATGAAAAGATTTCGGCATTAAGCACTAACCCCGAAGTACCAAGGCTGGGCGTTAAGGGTACTACTCACGTAGAAGGGCTGCACGGGCTGGCTTTGGGCGGGCCCGGTAAGTGGGAAGGCGAAGGTAATAAGCCTTTACCTACCACTACATTTCCGCAGGCATACGGACTTGGGGAAACATGGGATACAGAGTTATTAAAAAAAATAGCCGCTGTAGAGGGGTTAGAAACCCGTTATGCCTTTCAGCGGTATAACAGGGGCGGACTTGTAGTACGTGCCCCAAACGCTGACCTTGCACGCGACCCTCGCTGGGGACGTACGGAAGAAAGCTTTGGCGAAGATGCATTTTTTAACAGTGTAATGACGGTGGCTTTTGTAAAAGGGCTACAGGGCGATAATGCCAAATATTGGCAAACAGCCTCGCTAATGAAGCATTTTCTTGCCAACAGTAATGAGGATGGGCGTACTTATACATCGTCTGATTTTGATGATAGGCTTTGGCGGGAATATTATGCCATGCCTTTTTATAAAGGTGTTACAGAGGGTGGCTCCCGCGCTTATATGGCTGCCTATAATAAAGTGAATGGTGTTCCTGCAATGGTTCACCCCATGCTGAAAGACATTACCGTTAAAGAATGGGGGCAAAACGGCATCATCTGTACAGACGGCGGGGCTTTTGGGCTGTTATTATCTGACCATAAATACTACCCTGATAAATTTTTGGGCGGTGCTGCTGTTATTAAAGCGGGTATAAACCAGTTTTTAGATACGTATACAGAAGCTATATATGGTGCTGTTTCTAATGGCTATTTAAAAGAAAAAGAAATTGATGAAGTACTGCGCGGTAACTACAGGGTAATGATTAAGTTGGGTATGTTAGACCCTGAAGGTGACAACCCCTACGCAAAAATAGGCACAGGTAAAGATACCATAGACCCATGGCTTACAAAAGCACACAGGCAACTGGCACTGGAAGCTACGCAAAAATCTGTTGTGTTATTAAAAAACGACCCGCAACAGAAATTACTGCCTCTTGATAAAAATAAAATAAAACGCATTGCCATTATAGGCCCTTATGCTGATGAAGTATTAATGGACTGGTACAGTGGCACTCCCCCCTACACTATTACACCGCTTGCCGGGCTTAAAGCTAAGGCTGGAGAAAGCATACAAATAACGTATGCTAAAAATAATATAGATGGCAAAGCAGCTATAATAGCCGCCGAGGCAGATGTGGCTATAGTTATTGCAGGCAACCACCCCTGGTGTAATGCAGGATGGGCAGACTGCCCTGTGCCAAGCAACGGGAAAGAATCTGTTGACAGGCAATCGCTTACACTGGAGTATGAAGACTTGATTAAAGTAGTATATCAGGCAAACCCTAAAACTGTAGTAGTTCTAATGAGTAGTTTTCCTTATGCCATTAACTGGACACAGGAGCATATCCCAGCAATAGTACACATGGCTCAAAACAGCCAGGAAACCGGAAGCGCACTTGCCGATGTTATTTTTGGAGATTATAATCCGGCAGGGAGGCTTACCCAAACCTGGGTAAAAGATATAAGCGACCTGCCACCGTTATTAGACTACAACATCAGGAATGGGCGTACTTATATGTACTTTAAAGGCAAGCCGCTATATGCTTTTGGCTATGGTTTAAGCTATGCCACATTTGAATATAAAACTATAGAAACAGATAAAACATCACTAAAAAAAGATGGTAGCTTATCGGTTACTATTACCCTTGCCAATACAGGAAACAGGAATGGTGAAGAGGTGGTACAGCTTTATGTTAAACATCTTAATTCATCTGTAGAAAGACCTTTAAAGGAACTGAAAGCATTTAAAAGGGTTGCCCTGAAAAAAGGTGAAACCAAAACGGTAACACTCATGGTAAATGCTAAAGACCTTGAGTACTGGAATGCATCAAAACAAAGATTTGAACTTGAGCCGGGAACTATTGAGTTACAGGTAGGAGGATCGTCAGATGCTACAGTACTTACAAAAAACATCACAATATCTAAATAATAAACACATCGCATTTATGAAAAATAAATTTATAAGCCTTTCAGCAGCATTTTTGCTCGTGCTTGCCGCTTCGTGCAAAAACGATACGGAAGAAACAGCCATTGCAAATGATGGCAAAATTGCAGAGAAGTACCAGGGTACACCCTTGAGCCTTGAATACGATAAAGAAATAGACAGCCTTATCTCCCAAATGACTATAGAGGAAAAATCGGGCATACTGCATGGCTACAGCATGTTTACCAATCAGGGAGTAGAACGCCTGGGCATACCCGAAGTTAACATGGCCGATGGTCCGCTGGGTATCCGTGAGGAGTTACAACGCCAGTCGTGGGCACCGCTTGGTCTGGATAATGATTTTGCCACATACTTTCCTGCGGGTGGGGGCTTATCGGCTACGTGGAATCCTGAAATGGCTTACACCTTTGGTAAAAGCATTGGTGAGGAAGCAAGAGCAAGGGATAAAGATATCCTTTTGGCTCCTGCATTCAACATCATCAGGACTCCGCTTGGCGGGCGTACTTTTGAGTACATGACCGAAGACCCTTACCTAAACAAGCTGCTTGTAGTGCCTTATGTTACAGGGGTACAGGAAAATGATGTTGCAGCCTGTATAAAACATTATGCCGCTAACAATCAGGAAACCAACAGGGGAACTGTTAATGTAAAAATGGACGAACGCACACTTCGTGAAATATACCTGCCAGCTTTTGAAGCTGCGGTTACCAAAGCTCATGCTTACAGTGTTATGGGGGCTTATAATAAATTCAGGGGAGAATATCTTTGTGAAAACAGCTATATGCTTAATGACATCCTTAGGGATGAATGGGGCTTTAAAGGCTTTGTAATTTCTGACTGGGATGCCGTGCACAGTACGGTAAAAACACTGGAAAGCGGAATGGATTTAGAGATGGGAACCAACGCCCCGTTTGATGAGTTTTTTCTGGCCCAGCCACTTATTGATGCTGTAAAAGCAGGTAAAATAGCGGAAGCGGAAGTTGACAAGCATGTTAAAAGGATTTTAAGGGTGATGTACAACCTTAAAGCTATGAACGACAAAGGACGCGCTGAAGGCAGCATTAATACTGAAGCACATTTTAAAGATGCTTATAATATCGCTTCAGAATCTGTTATACTGCTTAAAAATACAGAAAACCTGCTACCATTAAAAACCGATGGTTTAAAGAGCATTGCCGTTATAGGGGCTAATGCCGTAAAGAAAAATGCACAGGGTGGTTTTGGCGCGGGTGTTAAAACCAAGCGTGAGGTAACACCTCTTGATGCGTTAAAAGAAAAATTGCCAAACTCGGTTACCATTAATTATGCAAAGGGATATAATGAAGAGTTTGTACCTAACCCAAAGAATGCTGACCAAAACTATGGCAGGGAAACTATAGATACGCCAAATGAAAAAATGATAGCGGAAGCTGTGGAAGCGGCTAAAAAATCTGATATTGCTGTGTTGTTTATAGGCTCTAACCGTGATTATGAATCGGAAGCATCAGACAGGAAAGACCTCCATATACCTTTTGGACAGGAAGAGCTTATCAGGCGTGTAAAGGCTGCCAACCCTAAAACTGTTATTGTTATGATAGCCGGCGCACCGTTTGACCTAACGGTTACCGAGCGAAATACATCGGCATTAGTATGGAGCTGGTATAATGGCTCTGAAGGTGGTAATGCATTGGTTGATATATTATTAGGCAATGTAAACCCATCGGGTAAACTGCCTTGGACAATGCCTAAAAAATTATCTGATTCTCCTGCCCATGCTACCAACAGTTTTCCCGGTGCAGAATCTGTTACATACGAGGAGGGGCTGTTAGTAGGCTACCGTTGGTTTGATACCAAAAACATAGAGCCGTTGTATCCTTTTGGCTACGGACTGTCGTACACT
>JBQGDD010000195.1:0-3410 GCA_052038845.1 Dyadobacter sp.
ATAAAGATATATGTTACCACAAGATACCATAGTTGCACTTGCAACACCATCAGGATCAGGAGCAATAGCTATTATAAGACTATCAGGTAAAGATGCTTATTCTATAGGTAGCAACGTCTTTAAATCAGTATTAGGAAAGGATATAACCCGTCAAAAAACACATACCATCCATTTGGGGCACATAGTAGAGAATGACAAGATTTACGACGAGGTATTGCTGTCACTTTTTAGAGGACCAAATTCGTATACAGGTGAAGATGTTATAGAAATATCATGCCATGGTTCAAACTATATCCAGCAACAGATTATTCAGCTTTTGTTGAGAAAGGGTTGCAGAATGGCAAATGCGGGAGAATTTACCTTGAGAGCTTTTTTAAACGGTAAATTCGATTTATCTCAGGCTGAAGCTGTAGCCGATCTTATTGCAAGTGATAACGAAGCATCCCACCAAATAGCAATGCAGCAAATGAGGGGAGGTTTTTCTAATGAGATAGCACGCCTGCGGGAGGAATTGCTGAATTTTGCCTCGTTAATTGAGCTTGAACTTGACTTTGCAGAAGAAGATGTTGAGTTTGCTGACCGGACTCAGTTTAAAGAACTATTAAGCAGGATTGAGTTTGTACTTAAACGCCTTATCGACTCTTTTGCTGTGGGGAATGTGATTAAAAATGGCATACCCATAGCTATAGTAGGAGAGCCTAATGTAGGGAAGTCCACGCTCTTAAACGCATTGCTTAATGAAGAGCGTGCCATAGTATCTGAAATTGCCGGGACAACACGCGATACTATTGAAGATGAAATGGTTATAGGGGGTATAGGCTTCAGGTTTATAGATACTGCCGGGATTAGGGAAACACAGGATGTGGTAGAAAGCATAGGGATTAAGAAAACATTTGAAAAGATAGAACAGGCACAAGTTGTTATATACTTAGCGGACAGTTTTATGTTAACTGAAAATAGTGCACAATTAAACCGCCTAAAAGTTGAAGTAGAAAAGATAAAGAATAAATTTCCGCAAAAGCCTTTAGTAATAGTTGCTAATAAAACTGATAAGGTTTCTAAGGAAGATAAAATAAAAATTCAGGATACCATACCGGAAATTTTATTACTTTCTGCTAAAGAGAATATTGGGGTAGAGGAGCTTAAAGAAAAACTATTATCTTTTGTAAATACAGGAGCATTGCGTAATAACGAAACCATAGTTACTAACACTCGCCATTACGATTCGTTAATTAAAGCACTTGAAGAGATACAAAAAGTACAGTTTGGGCTTACATCAGGTCTTTCTGCCGACCTTATGGCTATTGATATTCGCCAAGCACTTCACTTTTTCGCAGAAATTACAGGTCAGGCAGTTACTAACGATGAGTTGTTGGGAAATATATTTGCTAATTTTTGTATCGGGAAGTAAATTATTTTCTTTTATAAGACTGTATAACTATATCATATTAAAAAGGGCTTTACTAATAAATGGTAAAGCCCTTTTTAATATGATATAATATATAATTATTTAGCTAACAATTCCTCAACTTTAGCTTTCAATTCGTCACCTCTAAGGTCTGTGGCAACTATAGTTCCGTTTTCATCTAAAATAAATGTAGCAGGGATAGATTTTACACCATACATTTGTGCAATGGGTTCCTCCCAAAATTTAAGGTTAGATATATGGTTCCAGGTAAGGTTGTCTGCTGCAATAGCTTCTTTCCATTTTGCAGCATCCCTGTCAAGCGAAACGCCTATAATGTTAAGCCCTTTACCGTGAAGTTCTTTATACATGGCAACCACATTAGGGTTTTCCATCCTGCACGGCTTGCACCACGACGCCCAAAAATCTATAATGGTAACCTTACCCATAGATTCAGCAAGTGAAACCTGCTTTCCTTCAGGATTTGGTGCTGAAAAACCAGGCGCTTTTTTACCCACAGATACGTTTGCCTTATTAGCTTCCTGCTGTTCTAATTCAGTAAAAATTTTAGCAACTTCTTTACCTTCTTTCGTGTTTTTTACTTTACTGTCTAAATTTCCGTAAAGCTCTTTCAGCTCAGCTAATGGAACTGCTCCTGAAGAGGCTATTTGCTTTACCATAAGTACACTTATAAAGGCTTTTGGATTATCTTTTATAAATTTAGTATTTATATCCTCCATTTCTTTACCAATAACCTCATACTCTTTAGTCAGCCTGTTTATAACTACGGTATCATTATCCTTACGGGCGTCCATCATAGCCTGATTATTTTTAGCCATAAAATCAGAACGCTTTTTGTTCATAACCTCAAGCTTATCATAATACTCAGTCAGCTTATCATTATTGTAAGTGCCAGAACGTTTAGACCTGAATATAGAGTCTTTATTTATTTCCATTACAATATTGCCGGGTTCAAGTATAAAATTAGCCTTACTGCCCGGATCACCCTCTACGCCTATAAAGTATAATGCAGGTTCGCCTACGGTATCTTTAAATATAAATTTACCATTTTCCACTTTTACAGTATCAACAGGTACAAAGCCCATGTAACCGCCTTGTTTTTCAAGGTAGATAGATTTGCCGTTCATAGAAGGGTCAATAGTTCCTGTAATTTCATATTCGTTTTCAGCCAGCTTGTTGCAGGAAGTTACCAACGCTGCAGTGGCAAGAAATAAAAGAATTTTTTTCATTAGAATTATAGTTTTTAATTGATGCAAAAGTATTTAAAAAACACATCTGCTAATAATTTTACATCTTAATTTTAAAGAGTAATAGTTGTATTAATTGTGGTGGGAACTGTAGTGTTTTTAATACCGCCAAACCCTTTTTCAACGTTAATCATATTGTTATATCCTTTTGCTTTTAAAAGCGATGCCATAATAACCGAACGGTATCCGCCGGCACAATGAAGATAAAAATCACCTTTTTTTGGTATATGCGGCAATTGGCTGTAAATAAAGTCAAGCGGTATGTTTACAGCATTTATAATATGAGCGGTATCAAATTCACCCGGTTTGCGTGAATCTACTACCGTAACAGTATCATTAAAATTTACAGCAAACTCTTCAGGAGATACAGAGCGTATGTTTTCGGTTTCAAATCCGCTCTCTTTCCATGCATCAATACCCCCTTCAAGATAACCTGTTACATTATCAAACCCAACTCTTGAAAGGCGAATAACAGCCTCTTCTTCTTTACCTTCGGGCACAACCAGCAATAAAGGTTGGTTTACATCTTTTATAACTGAGCCTACCCAGGGGGCAAAGCCGCCATTAAGCCCTATAAAAACAGCACCCGTTATATGCTCCTTTACAAAGTCATTTTCGTGCCTTACATCAAGTATAATAGCTTTTGTAGTAGCAGCAAGCGTTTTAAAATCTGAAGGATTAATGGGTGTAAGCGAACTTTTTAAAACGTCATCCATGCTTTTATACCCGCCTGCATT
>JBQGDD010000196.1:0-2702 GCA_052038845.1 Dyadobacter sp.
ATATATAATTGTATAATTTTGGGATAAAATTTTTTAAATGAAAGTAAGAATAACAATACTGTTGCTGATACTCCTGTCTTTTACAGGATATTCTCAGGAAATTGTAACCGACACTGTTGGAAATAGTGTTGAGAATGACAGTATTACTTTTAATTATGAAATGCAGGAAGTAGTAATATCTAATGTAAAAGACACTATTTCTGACGAGCTAAGAAAACAGCTCCTTATATTAAGAAGAAGGGTGCTGAAAGTATATCCGTATGCAAAAACCGCCTCAGACAGGCTTACCATGCTTAATGCAAATATGCAAAAGTTAAAAACAGATAGGGAAAAGAAAAAATATGCCAAGATTGTTGAGAAATATCTGGAAAATGAGTTTGAAGACCAGCTTAAAAAATTATCCCGTAAAGACGGGCAGATATTAGTAAAACTTATTTACCGCCAAACAGGAGAATCTACTTTCGACCTGATTAAAGAGCATAAAAGCGGCTGGAAAGCCTTTTGGAGCAACCGGATGGCAAGACTTTTTGATATTGATATAAAAACTACGTACAGCCCTGTAACTGTGGGGGAAGATTATTATATAGAAGGGATATTGCTACAGGAATTTGAAAGGCGAAGATTGATAAGGCAGGAACCTGCTTTTGAGATAGATTATCCTGCCATAACCCAGCAATGGCGGGAAAAGAACAAGAGAATGAATAATTAAGTTTTCCTTAATATACATTTACCACAATTTTAAAACCTTCCTGAAAAATATGCCGCATTTTTGTGGAAAATATTTACAGAGAGAAGTTATGGAAACAATGGTAGTGCCCTCTAAAAAAAGCAAGGTTAAAAAGCCGCATAATTCAGATGAATTAATTTTATTATTACAGTCGCGTAATATTGATACCCAAAGATATGAACCTATAGGTGCGGGGTTTTACCACCAGTATGAAGACTGTTTTGATGCCTCTGTTATATGTATAGACAGGGTTAAGTTTGCAGCAGGCGAACCCTACATTATAAAAATTATCCTTGAAGATTTTACAAACGAAGAGTATGCTGCTTTCCGTAAAAAGTTTGAAGTAATAATAAACCCTGACTACAGGAACTATTATAACCTTAACATTGGTGCTGTAGTGATGCAGAGCCAAATGAATGAAATTAGCCAGATAGGAGCTTAAAACCCTTCAAACACACCCAGCCCTTTAAGTACTGTTTATGTTGTAAGAATTGTCTATTCATCTGAAACGCCTAAAATTCGTCTAAAATCATCCTCTAAAGACCTTAGAGCTGGTGGTATATCATGTTGAACCTTTTCCCAAACTAAAGCTGCTTTTTTAAAGGCTTGTACTAACTCATCTCTCTCTGCTCCTAATGATTTAAGGAAATCTTTTTCAGTATAATCATTTAAATGCTTCTTAAAATCGCCCCTTAATTTATCTAGTAAGTCACAGGTTATTTTTCCGAAATAGATACGGTTCTCATTATAATACTTATTAAAATCATCAAATGCTTCTGATGTACTTATTCTTCTTTCTTCTTGTTCTTTTTCATAGTCTTTTCCCACTTTGAGTGGTATAGTTAATTGATACAGTAATGAATCAAAAGTTATAAGCTTTTTATATAAACTTTCCAAAACTTCACCTCGTTTTTCATGTAACTGTGAAAACATTATCTGATTTTGAAGCCTCAATATTTCTAAGTGACTTCTATATTCTTCAAGGTTTTTATCCAGTTCAAGCTTATGCTTGTCATTTTCCTGCTGTAGCTGTTGCTTAAAACTTTCCACCTCTTGTTCAAGTTCAGATTTCTTTACTTCAATTCTTTTACTTATTAGAAATTCAAAAAAGCGTTTAGCTATAAAGCCGAAAGCGACTATAACCAAAGCCACAGATGGGATAAAATACTTTATTAGTTCTTTATAAACCTCCATTTAATAGTGATTATTGATAAGCCTTAAATGTACTATTTTAATATCTAGGTAATGTATAGTGTACAACAATTATAGCGAATCAGACAATTGTAATATTACAAAATAAAATTAATTATGATGTACATACTTATATTTGAAGATTAAAATCCTTCAAACACACCAAGCCCAAAAAGGGCAAAGTCATACTTTACAGGGTCGTTACTGTCTATTAACCTTAGTTGGGTATCAAGCTCAAGCAATGCTTTAGCATCATTTTGCTTTCTGTTAAGTATGCCGAGCTTTCTGGCTACGTTGCCTGAATGAACATCAAGTGGGCAGGACAGCAGGGCAGGGGATATACTTTTCCATATACCAAAATCTACACCCGCACTATCATTGCGCACCATCCATCGCAAAAACATATTTATACGCTTAGCGGCAGAACCGCTTAAAGGGTCACTTATGTGTTTTTGGGTACGGGGCAAGTGTGCTGTTTCAAAAAACACTTTTTTAAACTCATGGATGCTTCTTTGTGTACCTTCGGGTGCAGTATGCTTTGCAAATACAGCTTCGAGCCCGCAATGTTTTTTATAAATGTTGTGAAGTGACTGTATAAAAGTGGTAAAGTCTGTACTGTTAAAAGTGCGGTGTACAAACCCTTCAAGCCTATCTAAATCTTCTTCTGAATGCGACATGACAAAATCGTAAGGAGCATTGCCCATAAGCTCCATCATTTTTTTGGCATTGTTTATAATCATTTTCCTGTTACCCCATGCAATGGTTGCAGCAAGAAAGCCTGCAA
>JBQGDD010000197.1:0-4330 GCA_052038845.1 Dyadobacter sp.
TACGGCTGTTTTCGGCATGTTGAGATGCTGTTACAGCAAATTCATGATAACCAATATTAGTAACGCTGGCACAAAAGTAAATGTAATTATGCTCTTCTGGACTTAGCACCGCATCAAGTGCAGAAATATCCGGCATAGCTATTGGTCCCGGGGGCAAACCTGCATACATATAGGTATTGTAAGGAGAATCTACAGTAAGGTCTTTATAATAAACACGCTTTATTACCTGGTCAAAATCACCCGACTGCTTTTTAATAGCATAAATTACTGTCGGGTCAGCCTCCAGTTTCATACCACGCTTAAGGCGGTTTAAATATACGCCTGCCACTTTTGGTCTTTCGTCTGTTTTTACTGTTTCCTTATGCACAATAGCCGCCAGCGATGCTACTTCAAGCGGTGTCAGTCCAAGTGCTTCTGCCTTTTCCTTCCTTTCTTCCGTCCAGAATTTTCTATACTCCTTAGCCAGTTTTTCACGAACTCTTAATGGCGATGTATCCCAAAAAAACTCGTATGTGTTGGGTATAAATATACTAAGCACATTATCTTTATTAAACCCGTTTTCTTTTAAAAATGTTTCGTCTGTAAACACTTCAAGCAATGCTATACTATCAGCTTCAATCTGCTGTGCTATACGCCCGGCAGTTCTTTGCAGTGTTTCCTGGTTATTAAAAGATATTTTTACCGGAACAGGCTGGCGAAGGGCATTAATAATATCGTTACTGTTCATACCCCTTTTTAATATAAACTTGCCCGCCTTTATATTAGTGGTGTATGATTTTTTATCTGCAACCATCCTAAAACGATCCATATTATCCATGTAGGGGCTTACAATTTCCTGTACATCGCTAAAAGTGGCACCCGTAGGGATGTAAACAGCTACCCTGTCTTCGCTAAAAGCTGTATTGGCTGAAAATATGTCTTTATAAATAATGTACCCATATACACTGGCGGCAACTACTACTACAATAGAAAATACGCCTACTATTCTCCTGAATTTCAAAGTTTTTAATTTAAGATTGTTTTATTAATTGATATAAAGCCTCATCTGCAAATTTATCATTACGCCTGTTCCAGTCCTTTTTTACACCTGCACATACAAAGTCAAAATTAGTAAAAAGTGAAATGCTTGCAGTATTTCCTGCATCAATATTTGCATACAGCTGATGCAGGTGCAGCTTGGTAAAGGCATAATTTATTAACAGCTGTAATGCTTCCCTGCCTGCACCTTTGCCCCTCATTTCCGGCTCATGGATAATTATGCCCACACCTGCCCTTTGGTTGGCGGGGTCATAATCAAACAGGTCAATAAGTCCTATAGCATCAGTAACATCTTTTTTACATATAGCCAGCCTTAACTGTTTTGCTTCATATATATCCTGATGGGCGTTTTCCAGGTACTGGCGTATTAAAAAGCGGCTGTAAGGTGTTTGGGTAGTGCTCACTTCCCAAATATTTTCATCATTTTCCACTTTATATATAAACTCAAGGTCAGTAGGTTCCAGTGCCCTGAGTTCTATATTTTCGCCTTTTAATGTTACCATGTTATTTCACCTTTAAATACAAATGTAGCCGGGCCGGTTAAATATACTTCAGTAAACTGCTTATCATTTTCTTTAAAAGATACTTTAAGCTCGCCTCCCGGTGTTTCAAGCACCACAGCATCAGAATCTGTTCTGTCAAGAACTTTCATAGCTAAGGCAACGGCAGTTACTCCCGTACCGCAGGAAAGCGTTTCATCTTCTACTCCCCGTTCGTATGTCCTGACTGAAAATTTGTCAGGGTCTGCTAACTGGCTGACGAAATTAACGTTGGTTCCTTTCTCTCCATACAGCCCACTGTAGCGCACGCTTGCCCCTACTGTTTTAACATCCAGCCCCGGCAGGTCATCTACCAGCTCTACATGGTGCGGAGAGCCTGTATCAAGAAAAATATAATTTTCATATACAGATACTGTATTCACATCTTTCATTCTTAAAGAAACAATACCTTCATCATCTATTGTTGCATGGTGCAGCCCGTCTGTTGCCATAAATTCTGTCTCATCATCTATTAAGCCCAGTGTAGCTGCAAAGGCAACAATACACCTGCCCCCGTTACCGCACATTGAACTCTCGTTTCCATCAGAATTAAAATACACCATACGAAAATCGGTACTATTATCGTTCTCTAAAAGTATGAGTCCGTCAGCACCTATACCAAATTTTCGGTCACATAGTTTACTGATGAGTTTGGTATTATTTTTGGGAAATATATTATCACGGTTATCAACTATAATAAAATCATTTCCTGTGCCTTGGTATTTATAAAAAGTATGCTGCATTATATAATTATATAGGGCAAAAATACAAATAAATACGACAGGTAAAATAATGGTTAACCATACATTTAATTTATTATTAACCTTAAAAAATTAAATACTTTATTACACTATGAAAAAAATTTCGGGTTTATTTATAGTAGCACTTTTAAGTGGCGCTACTACACTTGGAGCTTACAAACTGGTATTTGATAATGATGAATTACAAACAGGGCTTTCAGTAACTCCGCAGTATGCTGACTATGCAAAGCCTGTTGGGCTTGGGGCAGAAACGATTGATTTTACGGATGCGGCACAAAATGCCATACACACCGTTGTACACGTTAAGAATGTATCTTACTCTAAAGTTCCTGCTAACCCGCTTATGGAGTATTTTTACGGTTACCGTGGTGGGGGGCAGCAGCAAACCCAGGTAGGAACGGGTTCAGGAGTTATCATCACTGCCGACGGCTATGTAGTTACCAATAACCACGTGATACAAAACGCTTCAGAACTTGAGGTAACGTTAAACAATAACAAATCTTACAAGGCTACTCTTGTAGGCACTGATTCTAAAATGGATATTGCCCTGCTAAAAATAGAAACAGATGACAAGCTGCCTTATGCCACTTTTGGTAATTCAGATGACATAAAAGTAGGAGAATGGGTTTTAGCGGTGGGTAATCCTTATAATCTTACATCAACCGTTACTGCCGGTATTGTTTCGGCAAAAGCAAGAAACTTAAGCAAAGATGGGCTTCAGTCTTTTATACAGACAGATGCTGCTGTAAATCCAGGTAACAGCGGTGGTGCACTGGTTAATACACGTGGCGAGCTTATAGGTATCAATACCATGATATCATCTGCAACAGGCTCTTATGTAGGCTATTCTTTTGCGGTACCTTCTAATATAACCCGTAAAATCATTGAAGACATCATGGAGTTTGGTAATGTTCAGCGTGGTGTACTTGGCGTGAGGGGCGGTGAACTTAATAGCTCAGTATCTAAAGAACTGGGCATTGCAGAAACACAGGGATTTTATGTAAACAGTGTTATAGAGGATTCAGGTGCTAAAAAAGCAGGTGTAAAAGAGGGCGATATTATAGTAGAAATTGAAGGAAAACCTGTATTTGGATTTGCCGACCTGAATGCCGCTATTGTAACCAAACGTCCTGATGATGTTGTAAATGTAGTTGTAAACCGCAAAGGAAAACTGGTAAACTTACCTGTACGACTTACTAAAAATGAAATTTTCAACTATAGTGGCTTAGAGCTTGAAGACCTTAGCTCCGCCGAAAAGAAAAAGATGAAACTTGACTTTGGCATCAGGATTAAAGAAATTACCAACGAGAGATATATGCCTTATTACGAAGAACTTAAAGACGGTATAATACTTAGCGTAGATAATGTTAAGGCTAAAGATATCGAAACAGTGTCTGATATTTTAGGCAATAAAGCTCAAAACGAAAAAGTTAGAGTTGAGATGATTACTAAAAACGGACAGCTTATACGTTTCCTTATCTAATAAAACTGTTATTTTACAAATATAATTGGAAGGGCTGCTTTGTAAGCAGCCCTTTTTTATTTGTGCATTGCTGACAGCTTTATTTGGGAGGTGTTATAACCGATATTGCAGTTACGGTTTTTGCAATCCTTATTTTTTTGGAGTCCGCTCAAAATTGAACCAAAACGGGTAAAGATCATTTGTTGTAACATAGATGCTCCCGCACTTTTACTGATTTTATATATGTTGCAACTTGAGAGAAAAGTGTTTTTACCGAATTTTTTTTTATCGCAGCATTTATATATCCTACTGTGGGCTTTATATCATCTAAAAAAAGTTTAAGAAAATAAGAAAGTCGGCCATATAGCCGACTTTACTTTTACATTTCTGCAATATATATTTTACTGCTTGATAATCTTGATAGTTGTATTAGCATCTGCGCTTATTACTTTTACAAGATATGAACCCGAAGCAAGTTTAGCCATATTTACAGCTACACTATTTTGGTTTGCTGGCTGTGTTAACACAAG
>JBQGDD010000198.1:0-14454 GCA_052038845.1 Dyadobacter sp.
AACCATCAAAACAAAAAAATTAGTGAAACAACGGTCAGTAACAGTACTACCCAAACCTCAACTGTGAATATCCCTGAAACCCTGACAACAACTTATGATTATGATACAAATTACGGTGGTATCAACCGTATTGGTGAAATAAAGAAGATACAGACAAAACGCAATAACACTATAATTGATACCAAGGAAATTGAATATAACAATGCTTACCTTCCCCAGACAGTACTTGTCGGTAAAGGCGAGCTCTCCCCTGAGCCGAGGCTGCAGTTCCAGATGTATGATGTTTTCCGCAACCCCCTTCAGGTAAAACCTGAAAATGGTGTCCCTGCTTGCTACATCTGGGGGTATAATGAAAGCCTGCCGATCGCTGTGATAGAAAACTGCGAATATTCAAGTATCAACCCAACCCTTATTAACGAAGCTAAACAGGCTTCTAACCAAAACAACGAGGCATTGCTGCTGACCAAGCTGGAGAATATCAGGGCAGCCGTACCGGATGGTATGGTAACAACATTCACCTACAAACCTCTTGTAGGGGTTACCTCGGTGACCGATCCAAAGGGATATAAGACAACCTATGAATATGATGGCTTTGGCAGATTGATTAAAGTCAGGGATATGGATGGCAACCTGCTCTCCGAGAATGACTATCATTACAAAACAACAAACCCCTAAACCAAGCCTGAGATCATGAAAAACATACTATATACTTTACTTGCCCTGCCCTTATTTATGGCAGCGCAGACTACAACTGAAAATTACGTTAAAACTGCGACGTATGTAGAGCCTACAACTACATCGGATGAATCCAAAGCCCATATAAGTGTTACCTACTTTGATGCTATTGGAAGACCCATGCAGCAGGTGTCCGGTAAAGCGTCTGCCTCAGGAAAAGATATTATTACCCATATGGAATACGACCAGTACGGCAGGCAGGTTAAGGAATATTTGCCTTTTGCCACGACTAATTCGGCGACATTAATTTATGACCCGCTCGCGAAGGATAAAACACTCAATTTTTATAATACGCCTTATTATGAAAACACCCCTAACCCTTACAGCGAAAAGCTATTTGAAGCTTCACCACTGAACAGGGTTCTCAGGCAGGGTGCCCCGGGTGAGCCATGGCAGGTAAACCCAAACAGTACTACCGACCATACCATTAAATCTGACTATCAAACCAACAGATTTTATGAGGTAAGGCGCTTTGCAGTAACTTTTGATGGCGGCAATACTGAGTTACCTACGCTGGAATGCCCGGGATGGTATGCTGCTAACCAGCTTTATAAAACTGTAATAAAGGATGAAAACTGGACACCCGGTTCCGGCAATAATAAAATCACTGAAGAATTTAAAGACAAGACTGGGCGTATAGTACTGAGCAGAAGATTTAATAATGACCAGCCACATGATACCTATTATGTATATGATGACTACGATAACCTGACTTATGTGATACCCCCTATGGCGGTTGATAATATTGTTGACACAGTAGCGCTTATTGAGCCCGAGGGCAGGAACTTTCCATGGACGGCTATGGGGCGTGTATCACCTGCACTTGCTGAGGCGTATGAAAGGGCTATCGGGGATTATGACAACAAGGATATATTAAACGCTGACCTTTTCAGCGAGTTTGGCGGCCAGGGAGGCTTTTCACTTGTTGGGGACAGTGAAGGCAATTTAAACCTTACCATTAATATTACTACCCTGGAACCCATGCCCTACCGCACAGGGGTAATAGCCGACCTGAAAGAAGTAGGCGACTTTGCCGATATGGAAGTTGGGCGTATGCAGGGAGAAGATTATGATTACTTTTTCTATATACGAAAGAATCAACTGATGATTGACGGGGACGGAAAAGTGCCCTCTATCAATTTAAGCATTAACAGTGGTAACCGCCCCGAATACCAAACCAACTATTCTTGGGCACTATTTAGTGATATTCACCCACGGATAGCGCGTGATTATGAGAATGCTACCTCAGGGCTGGATAACAGCGAGATTCTTAATACATATACAGACAACCAATTCGGTGCTATGGGTGGTGTCGCCATAAGCCTTGACGAGAACAATACCCTGGGCGTTTCACTTAACATAACAGCTGCAGAACCACTGAAACTTAGAAACGGTGCTGTTTTCCCGCTTAGCATTAAAAGGCCTTTACCGGATATTGAGCTTGGCAGTGTTAGTGGCACAGATTACCAGTACACCTTCAGGATCCGGAATAATAATCTCCATATCACCGGGCATGGAGCATTCACTACCCTTAGTTTCGGCGCAACGCGGTCACAAAATGAGATTTACCTGATAGTACCCGAAGCCCTTGGCATGTGTTATATATACCACCATGACAGCCGTAACAGGATAATTGAAAAACATATACCCGATGCCGGCTGGACACACATGGTGTACGATAAGTTGGACAGGGTGGTACTGATGCAGGATGAAAACCTGAGGTTTACGGGTAATGCAAGGGGTAACTGGATATTCACTAAATACGATGCCTTTAACAGGACGGTATATACCGGAACCCTGCTTGATAACCGGGACAGGCAAACGATGCAGCAGGAACTAAACGCGGTAAGCCAGCCAGTCTTGAATGAATCCCCTTCGGACACGCCGTTTTATGATGATGCCCAGATATTTTACACCAATAATGCGTTTCCAACAGATCTTGCAAATATGGAAATACATAGTGTTAATTACTATGATGGCTATAGCGCAGGGTCAAACGCCTTATTGCCGCCTGCGGTATATGGGGAACAGATAGTCACTAATGTTAAAGGGCTGCCTACACGCTCGCTGGTTAGGATACTAGACGAGCAGGGATGGAATTACACCATTACAGGGTACAATAAAAAGGGTATGCCTGTTTATACCAACAGTACTGATTCCTTTTTATCCATCGCGAACTCGATAGAAATGAAACTTGGCTTTACAGGTAATGTGACCGAGAGTAAGACAACACATCACCGTAATTTTCAGGACCTGGTGGTTTATGATTATTACACCTATGACCATATGCTGAGACTTAAAAATCATCTCCAGAGCATAGGGCCATTTTCAATTAACAACCTTGGTACCATGATTGCCAATAACACCTATGATGAGCTGGGACAGCTAAAAACGAAAAAAGTGGGTGGACAGGAAATCGATTACACCTATAATGTGAGGGGCTGGCTTAAGATGGTAAACAACCCTGCGGCGCTGGGGAATGACCTTTTTGCCTTTAAGCTTAACTATAACACGAAAGATATCGCCTCCTCTACCCAGCTCTATAACGGCAATATAGCAGAAACGCACTGGAAAACTGCCAATGACGGGGTGTTGCGTAGTTACAGCTACAGGTATGATGACCTGAACCGCCTTGAAAATGCTAATTACATAAGCGCGGTTAACACCAATAAATATACTGAAGGGCCTATCAGCTATGATAAGAACGGCAACATCATGAGCCTGGAGCGTTGGGGGCTGAAAAGTGATGGGGTTACACTGGATAAAATAGACCTTTTAAGCTACCACTACCTGCCTTACAGCAACAGGCTGGAAAAGGTAACCGATGCAGCCGACCCTATAGCAGGGTTTAACAATGGTACCACAGGTAATGGTACGGATTACACCTATGATGCCAACGGAAATATGAAAAAGGACCTGAATAAGAATATAGGTACTGCCATGACCGACGGTATTGACTACAACCACCTGAACCTGCCTGTCATGGTAACCATAAGCGAGCACAGCTGGGTAAAATATACCTATGATGCTGCGGGTACCAAGGTACGGAAAGTGGTAAGTACGGGACAGGGACAGACCACTACAACCGATTATGCGGGGGGCTACGTGTATGAAAACGGGGCGTTAAAATATTTTCCGCATCCCGAGGGGTATGCCAGCCGGGAAGCGAACGGTAATTTTATATATATTTACAACTACAAAGACCATTTGGGCAATGTGAGGCTGAGCTACACTCGGAGTGCAAGTGGCGTGCCGCAGATAATAGAGGAAACCAATTATTATGCTTTTGGGATGCAGCATGAGGGGTATAACATCGACGCCCTTTCTTCTAACCCGGGACAGAAGATTACGTACAACAGCATGGAATACCAGGATGAGCTGAAGCTTAACTGGTATGATTATATGGCTCGGAATTATGACCCGTCTATTGGGCGCTGGTTCAATATTGACCCGCTTGCTGAAGTATCAAGGAGGTTTTCGCCATACACATATGCACTTAACAACCCGGTTTATTTTATTGACCCGGATGGTATGATGGCAGATGATTTTGGCAGTGCATCGCCTGATTTGAATTTGAACGATTTGGAAAGTACGATAAACGCGGGGGATTTTGATACAATGGTTGATTTAGGTTACGGCAGAGTGATGAGTAGCAGAAAGATGTCATCTTCTGTGGAGTATTCAGGGGCTGGTGTTAAAATGAATAAGAGTGGTAGAGAAAAAGTTCAAAATCTTGCAGAGAAAGAGCTTTACGCGGCGGGATATGCTCCACATAAAGATATTTCTGATGAAGAAAAGCCGAACTCTTACATGTATAACATGGTACAGAATATTGATTTCTTGAGGAATTGGCATAAAGATGCAGGAGAGCCTGGTATCTCATATACGTACTCAATTCCAGGTGCTAGAGCACATTATTTGCCTGGTGAGAAAAAAATAGAAATCTCAAGTTTATCGTTTCAAACCAATTTAACATTATTTTTTGACCTTGTTCATGAGATGATGCATGCGTGGGATCATCACAGAGGATACTTAGACATGTTTGGTGGTTGGGATCATCCAATCAATAATTTCGGTGATTTCGGACGAGTGAGATCAGCAACTGAAGTGCGCGCCTATCAGGTACAAATGTACTTTGGAGCAAAATTAAATAGTAAAGAGACTAGTCTACTTAGCGCCTATAAAGGAGTTGCAGATGAACACTTTTCAAATTATCAAATTAGAAGTTATCCTAAATTTTTTGAAATCATTAATAATCGACAGAAATAGTTATGAGTAAAATATTTATAATAATATTGCTAGCCGCTGTAGGTTGCAAAAGTAATTCGGGTGTTGTTACGCTTGAATTGAAAAATGATAAAATCATCTACGTTAATAATGAGGATACGAATTTGTCGTATGTATATAATGATGAAATTGCTAGGGAGAATTCAGCGAATGTAATTGAAGTTCTCCTCTCAAATAAAACTGAAAAAAAATTATTATTCGTTTTTGACAGAGATGTATTGTATCCATCTAGTAAAATAGTGAATGACGCATACGGTCATATGGGGTTCCAAATAAAAGATAAGGATAGTTCAGTACAGGCATTATCTAAGCCTATGGTCAGCTTTGATAATAGCCGTTCAACGTGTAATTCAGAAATGTTTATGTTGAATGATAGTATTAAGAAGGTAAAGTATAGGAAGCTTGGCATTGATAAGAAGAGTATTGACTACGTTGACAATCTTCTTAATAATTCTGTAGTTTTATATCCAGGAGAAAGTCACATTTTTAAATTCATAGTTAGTCTTCCAATTATTACAGAAATTGATTCTAAAAGAGGTATAGCACCTGTCTTCTATTCTAAATTAGATGGAGACTTTAGATTTCAATTATTCTACAGTTGCAATGCAAAATCCCTAGAAGACTTATTGCCGGCATACTACATCGAGCAACTAGAGAAAAATCAAGTCGAGATATTTGACGGTGTGTTGCTTTCTAATAATGTAAAACTATCAAGTGTTAAGAAATAGTATAAATTTTCAAAATTTAAAATTTATCAAAATAAATAAAGTATATTTTGAATTCGATTTATAGAATATGCTTTAAGGCTTAAAGGTGGAGAAATATCCACCTTTACTTTTTATTCAAGCTAATTAAGCTGGATTAGGACTCGTGTTTTTTACAATTGGGCAGAAATAAGGGCATATGAAATTCAGATGTTTTTCGGTTATAGCTTAAACAGAGAACAACAACATTTATATAATAAATATAGAAAGATAGCTGATGATAAATCAGAAAATGATAAAACTAATTATAGAATAAAGAGCTATCCTGTCTTTTTCAGTAACATACAAAAATAAAACTTAAATAATGAAAAAAATATTAATTATAAATTTACTATTATTAATGTCTTGTGATAGTAAAATAAAGCAAGAATGTGTAGAAATTAATATATTAAATTCAGAAATTACCAGCTTAAAAAAAGAGGATTTGGAATATAATTTTTCGTATAGTGGTAAAGAAAAATCGATTGCCAAGAATACAATTAAATTTGAAATACGTAATAATACAGATAAAAAACAGTTAATAGTTTTTGACCCTTATAGCGAACCCTTGAAGAATTTGAGGCTTGAGATTAAAGATAAATATCAACATGAAAAAGAATGTTATAGTATCCTTGTAGATAGAACTGATAGTCAATTTATAGATTATCTTGAATGCCATTTTTTAATGACCAAAGCTGAACGTCATAAATATGAGAACAGTGGCTCCAAGGATGTAGTTACCTACATAGATTATAAAAAAAATTCCTACATCCTGCAACCTGAGGAAAAACGATTATTTGAAATGGATATCTATTTACCGTTAGTAAGTGATGGAACAAATAATTATGATGGAACTGGTATAGTTACTTGTAAAAATATCGAAGAAGGAGACACATTTAATCTTAAGTATAGCCTAGATGCACGGAAGTATCAAAACTCGTTGCCAAAATGGGAATTAGATGAACTCAAACGGCAACAGGTTGAATTTTATAAGGACACCATTTTGTCTAATCCTATACCTATAAAAATACTTAATCCTTAAAAGCATTCACACCACTTTTTTAAATTGTTATTAAAATGAGGGAGATAATTTCAGTAGTATTATTTTTTTATTAGTGTAAGATAACAGTGCCACCAAAAGCCAAACCTGACTGTAATGGGACATTTTGGAACACTCAGCTAAAACCATGCATATCTTTAGCCTAATTAAAAGCTAAAGGACATGAATGAAAGTGTAACGAAAGATGACTTAAGGCAATTCAGGATGGTACTGCTGGGAGAAATAAGACAATTATTAAGCAATCCTGAACGCGAAAATGATACTAATGAATTTGGGACTGATTACAACATAGATTGGCTTAGGAGCAAAGCCATCCGAAAGATGATGGATATTTCCCCGGGCACGTTGCAAAATCTCCGGGTTCAGGGTAAAGTAAGATTCCGGAAGGTATTGGGTTCCTACTATTATAATAGAAAGGATATCGTTAACCTGTTTACTGAAGGTTGATATGAGTAATGTGCAGGATTGGCTTCGGTACATGGCGACATGGGAACGTGACAGGCGCCTAAATGTCTGGCACCTTGCTTTGTTACAGGCGATAGTGCAACTCGCATACCGTCAAAGTCAAAACAGGATTATTCGTGTAAGTCGAAGTCGGCTTATGGCACTATCGCACATCAATACCCTGCCGACCTACCATAAATACTTTAAGGAGTTGCAAATATTCGGGTATATCACTTACAGCCCGTCCTATCATCCTGGCTTTCGAAGTACTATAGAATTGAAAATCCCCTGATAATAATCTCAGGGGATTTTTAGTTAATATCAGGATTGGAGAAGTAGTGCCTTTACTGCTTCTAATTTACTGGAAAGTACCGTCACGGGATCCGACTGACCGCTCGTGCCATTGGAACCCGAATCCTTCAATACTGCAATCTCATTTTCAAGGGCTTTCAGCATAGCCACAGGATCGGGCTGGACTTCGGGAATTTGCTTAGGAGTTAGCCTTTCTCTAAGCTGGGTCATTTCCCTGCCGACAACTTCCTGCTCAGTAAGGGCATATTCTTCGGTTTGTTTAACCGAATGGTGGCCCAACATTTCTTTGACCACATGGATAGGTACTCCATTGCTGAGGGTAACTGTAGTTCCAAATGTCCTGCGTGCCTTATGGGTGTTCAGCACGCTGCTGATGCCACACAGCACTGCTATTTCCTTCAGGTATTCATTCATCTTTTGGTTAGACCTGACAGGAAGGACTAATGCTTTAGCAGCACAGTCGGGATGGTTCTTATATT
This sequence comes from Dyadobacter sp., assembly GCA_052038845.1. Classification (GTDB taxonomy): domain Bacteria; phylum Bacteroidota; class Bacteroidia; order Flavobacteriales; family Flavobacteriaceae; genus Flavobacterium. The sequence continues at coordinate 8,061 of JBQGDD010000198.1, forward strand.
TATTCATAATCTCGCGAGCCTTTGGGAGTAGTGGTACATTGATAGGGGAGGTAGTTTTCTTGCGCGCACTGCTGATCCACAATTCACCATCTATACCAATTTTAATATCATCATGGGTTAATTTGAATACATCGGCATAGGCTAGCCCAGTATAGCATTGGAAAACAAAAACGTCCCTTACGATAGACAACCTGTCAGAAGAAAACACCTTATCTTCCAAGAAACGTAATTCTTCCTTACTCAGGGGCTTTTTGTTAGGCTTGGTCTTTTTTCCTTTAAATAAAATAAAAGGGTCGCGGTTAATGATTTCCTTAGCTACTGCGCGAATAACAATCTTTTTAAAGTTGGCTATGTACTTCAAAGCTGTATTGTTTGCACAATTTTTTACTGTCTTTAAATAAAATTCGTAATCCTTTACAAATTCATAATTCAGTTCCCTGAATTCTATATCCTCCCTTTGGTACTTATAGGCTATAAAATTCTTAACATGTGACATAGAAATATTAAAGCGTTCAAGGGTTCCCCAAGAATATTCCTTCGGGATCAAGGCTTCCATTTCATCATTGTGAAGTTTAAATTCTTCCAGTACTTTAGCTTTAGATACTGTTTTGCCTTTGATAAAATCCATAACGCCCTGCGTAGTTAAAGTGTTTCCGCTATTCATCAGGTCAGTCTTAAACTGGTTGACCTTGGTTACCATTGAATCCAAAAAGTGATTTAACGTCCTTGCATCTTCCTTACTCCCAATCGCCCGCTCGCTTTTTTGATCCCATCTTTTAGCATCCCATTTTCTTTTGGTAGAGGTTTCTTTAGGGATACCATCTACCGTAACCCGGAGGTAAACAAACCTAATGTCATTTTTCTTCTCGGGAGTCTTCAGAAAGAAGCTTATCCCAAAACTGTTTTCAAGCATAGTCTTACAATTTTAAAATGTTAGTAAATGTCAGACTAAAGCGCTTTCAAGTCAAGTCGTTAAGGAGGTTTACATGTTTATAATCAACGGTTTACAGCAATTTTTGTGGCAGTTTTTTTTGAGATTTTAAACTGCCACAAATCTGCCACAATAATTATGGGTGTTTTTATAAATTTTGGGTATTTGTCTGGAAAAGAAAAAACCTGCAATTTTATAAAATCACAGGTTTTTCTAAGGTTTTCTGTCGTTTTTAAGCTTTTAAGGCTTAAAAAGTAAGTCCCGTTGTGGGCGATGAGGGGTTCGAACCCCCGACCCCCTCGGTGTAAACGAGGTGCTCTGAACCAGCTGAGCTAATCGCCCGTATTGCGAGTGCAAATATAAGCCTGTTTTTGTTATTTGCAAACAAATAATTAAAAAATTATAAAATTTCTGCCACAACAAAAGTGCTCCCGCCAATATAGATTAAGTCGTTTTTATCAGCGTTTTTCAATGCTGTATGGTAAGCCTCTGAAACAGAAATGTATGTGTTTCCGTTAAGTTGGTGCGCGCTTGCATGTTCCTGTAAAATTTCTGCATCAAGACCGCGTGGTACATTAGGTCTGCAAACATAATATACAGCATCTTTGGGTAATAGGGGTAAAACTTCTGTAAGGTCTTTATCGTTGACAACGCCAAAAACTATCCGTAGGGTTTTGTACTGTTGTTTTTTAAGCTGGGCTAAAACAATTTTTAAACCGTGGCTGTTATGGGCTGTATCGCATATTGCAGTAGGGTTAGCATGTATTTGTTGCCACCTGCCCTGTAAGCCTGTATTTTTAATTACATGGGCTAATCCGTTTTTAATATCGTGTTCGCTTATATTAAAGTGCTGCTGTAAAACCCGTACTGTACTTAGTACTGTTTTTTTATTTTGCTCCTGATAATCTCCCAAAAGGTCTGATGCGTAAGTTTCAGTTTCAGTATCGGATGCAAAAATTATATCAGATTTACATTCTGTTGCTTTTTGTATGAATACAGGTTTGCTCTCCGGAGTATATTCTCCTATTACAACAGATATGCCCGGTTTAATAATTCCTGCTTTTTCAAAAGCTATTTTCTCTACGGTGTTGCCTAAAAACTGTATATGGTCTAACCCTATATTAGTAATTACTGATACCAGGGGAGTAATTATGTTAGTAGAGTCCAATCGCCCGCCCATTCCAGTTTCTATAACCGCTATGTCGGTTTCTTCGTTAGCAAAGTAATCAAAAGCAAGCCCTACCGTCATTTCAAAAAAGCTTAACTGTTGTTCTTCAAAAAACTGTTTGTTTTGCGCTATAAAGCTGCAAACTGCTTCTTCAGATATATTGATGCCGTTTATTTTTATTCTTTCCCTAAAGTCTTTTAAATGTGGCGAGGTGTACAGCCCAACCTTATATCCTGCCTCTTGAAGTATAGAAGCAAGCATACTGGAAACAGAGCCTTTACCGTTTGTGCCTGCAACGTGTATTGTTTTTAACTTATTTTCGGGGTTGCCTAAATGTTTGGCGAGTAATATAGTATTGGATAAATCAGCTTTATAAGCAGATGCTCCCTGCTGCTGGTACATGGGCAGCCTGCTGAACATCCATTGTGTAGTTTCTGTATAGGTCATAACAAAAAAATGACAGATATAGTGTTATCTGTCATTAAAAGTACTATTTATTTGGTTAGTTTATACCAGTTGTTTTAAGGCAATTTCAAAAGCTGTGTGGCTTATGTTTGTTTTAGCCTTGTTTTGCGCATGTACGTTTTGAATAGCTTTTTTAATGGTTTCAGATGTATCTTTAAAAATAGCTTCATCAGTCATGCTAACTTTTTGCTCCATAAAATAAGCAAATACCCTTGCCATACCGCAGTTTGAAATAAAATCTGGGATAAGGCTCACTTTACTGTCGGTAGCTTCCATTATTGGTCCAAAGAAAATCTCTTTATCTGCAAAAGGCACATTAGCACCACACGATATAACCTCAAGACCGTTAGCTATCATGCTGTCAACCTGTTCTCCTTTTACAAGCCTTGATGCTGCACAGGGTGCAAATATCTCAGCACCTATAGTCCATATTTCTTGGTTTATAGTTTCAAACGGAATCATGTTTTCAGCTACCAACTTGTTACCGTCTTTATTTAAGAATAAATCTCTTATTTCAGCAAAGCTGAAACCGTCTTTATTTATCAGTCCGCCATCGCGGTCTATAATACCAACAACTTTCGCTCCCATTTCTGCAAGGTAAAAAGCAGCGGCAGAACCTACATTGCCGAACCCCTGTACAATGGCTTTTTTACCTTTAACATCGCCGCCGTATATGCTGTAATAATGCTTTACCGCCTCTGCAACACCATAGCCGGTAATCATGTCTGCAACGGTATATTTCCTGTTTACATCGGGTGAAAAAGTAGCGTTTTCAATAACTTTTACAACACCCTGGCGCAGCTGACCAATCCTGTTTATTTTATCTGCTTCGCTTGGTTTAAAGTGCCCATTAAACACACCTTCCTGCGGGTGCCATACACCACATTCTTCTGTCATAGGTATTACCTCATGTATTTCATCTACATTAAGGTCGCCGCCGGTACCATAGTAGCTTTTTAAAAGCGGAGATACCGCTTTGTACCATCTTTGCAGTACACCTTCTTTACGCGGATCGTTCGGGTCAAAGTTTATACCCGATTTGGCTCCGCCTATGGCAGGGCCGGAAACAGAAAATTTAACTTCCATTGTTTTAGCAAGTGAAAGCACCTCATTCATATCAAGACCTTTTCTCATTCTCGTTCCGCCACCGGCAGCCCCGCCCCTAAGGGAATTTATTACAGTCCAGCCTTCAGCTTCTGTTTCCGGGTCTTTCCAGTTAAAAACTATCTCAGGTTCTTTATTTTCGAATTTAGTTAATAAATCTTTCATTTGTTGTGTTTTTTTAAATCGGCACAAATATATAAAACATATAAATGAGAAATTTGTATTTTTTTGGTTAAATAGGGAAAAGTACCTGTACAATAGTGCCTTGTCCCGGTTTTGATGTTATTTTAATAGTGGCATTAATGGCAGAAGCTCTTTCTTTAAGGTTTTTAAGCCCTATGCCTCCTTTGGCTTTTTCTACATCAAAGCCCTGCCCGTTATCTGTTACCGTAATTTTAATATCGCTGCTGCTGCCTTCCATTTTTACCACAGCAAGTTTTGCCTGAGCGTATTTGTTTATGTTTTGCAGGCTTTCCTGAATAATCCTGTAAATATTTACTTTGCAAAAATTGGATATGCTTTCCCAGTCTATTGTATCATCTATAACAGCTTCAAAATCTGTATCAAATTTATTTTTTTGGGATAGCACCATAAACTCAATCATGTTTTTAAAGTTTTTGTCCTGATTAAAATCTGCACTGCGGCTCAGCTCGTGCGATACCGACCTTATTTCTGTTTCAATATTCTGTAACTCCTTTATAAACTCCTTGCGTTTCAATATTGATTCTTCATCGGCTTTTTTATTAATAAACTCAAGGTTAAGCCTCACGGCATATATGTTATTCAGTATGCCGTCGTGCAATTCCATTGCAATACGGTTTTTTTCTTCCTTGCGGGCACTGTCTATTTTAGACTGCTGCTCAAACATTAGCTGGTAAATTTCTTCGTTTGCTTTTTGCTGCTCCTGTACAAGCAGCAGTTCTTTATTGCGCGAGTTTAGGTAATATATAATAAAAATGGCTGCTATAAATAGCAGTATAACGGCTGATATGCCTATTATAAAACTGTTTCTTTTTAGCAGTGCCTCTTTTTCATCCTGCAGTTTGTCAGTTTCATATTCAATGCGGGCAAACTTATCCCTGTTTTGCTTGGCTATTTCCTGCAGGCTGTCATTAACAGCAATATACCGGTTATAGTAATAAGTGCTGTGTTTTTTATCAATTTCAGATAAAAGTTTAAGGCTGTTTAATATATCATAATGGCTTTTAATTTCGTTTGCCTGTGCATTAGCTTTTTTTAAGTATGAAATTGCCTGAATTGTATCCTGCTTTAAGGCATAATACTCACCCAGGTTTATATTGCTTGCCACAATACCGGATTTATTGTTAAGGCTGTCGCGTATTTTAAGTGAAGCTAAATAGAGTTGTGGTAAATCGGAATGCTCGCCTAATTTGAACTTTGCATACGCAAGGTTGTTAATCACTTTAGCATAGAGCGAGGGGTTTTCTTCTTCAAGGTCAGTTAGGTTTAGTGCTTCTTTATATATGGATATAGCTTTGGTATGCTCTTGCATTTTTACATACACCCCGCCCATGTTGTTAAGACACGAAGTTTTATAAGAATTTATTTCATTGTCTGAATAACCTTGCTCTTTAAGCTTTTCCAGTTGCATTAAAGCAGATTTATAATACTTAATAGACTGCTCGCTATTATTTTGCCCATCAAGTGCAGTTGCTATTAGATTAAGGCAATTAAATATATGTATGGTCTTGTTTTGTTTTTCTAAGAGATTAAGTGCTTTAATTGCTTCCGTTTCACATAATGCATATTCCCCAATATTATAATAAACGTAGGCTTTGTAAAGAATAACCTCGCCTAATAAACTTAGCTCTTTTAGGTCTTTATATAAAACCTGTGCCTGGCTGTAATAATAAAAGGCACTGTCCATTTTTGCTTTGCCATAGTATGAGTCGGCAGAATGGTATAATGACCTTGCCATAGCAAGGGTATCCCCGGCATTTTGTGCAAGGCTGTACAGTCTTTTATTTACAGTTAATGATTTATCATATAACTGCAGGTTATAATACCCTGACTCTGTTTGCCTGTAGTAGTAGCGGCTTAGCGAATCGTTGTTATGATTCTTTATTTCAGAATATATTGTGTCAAAATACTGTTCCCTTATAGAATCCGGCAGGCTGTAGTTTTGACCTTTACTCAGCAGGGTTTCTACAAAGTTACTTGACGCTTTATTTTTATTATCACCATTACATGAATATACTATATAAAGTAATAATGATAGGACTAATATTTTAACAGGTTTTTTCAAAATTTTTGAGGCGGTTAGTTAATAACTACCGCCTCAAAAATATATATTTTATTTTAATTATTTAATTATGGACGGTGTGGCGGTTTTGGAAGATCTTTATCACCGTTATCAGTTGAACCGTCAGTTCCAGATCCTGTTCCTGTACTTGTAGCAGCAGTTTCAAGTGCGCTGTCGTCAGTTGAGCAAGATGTTGCAGATATCCCCAAAAATGCAATAAGTCCGAAAGTAAAGATTAATTTTTTCATGATAGTAAAAATTTTGCTTAGATGTTTTTTAATTAAATTTTGAATATAACTAACTGTCTTACCTGTTAACTATGAAGCAAAAATAGAGGCAAAAAAAATATCTATCACTATGGTTTACAATGTGTTTAGTGACTGGTTGCTGTTTGCGAGTAACTGGCCCTTTTTGCAGGGTGAATAATACTATTATAAATATTCGGGCGCAATTTTTCTTATAA
>JBQGDD010000199.1:0-5206 GCA_052038845.1 Dyadobacter sp.
AGTAATAATTTTAAGGTTTGAGCTTACAGGCTTTTTAAACCTGTAAAAGCTTTCATACTTCATAAAATTATAGCTGAACATGGTACCGAAAAAAGCAAACCCTGCCATAGGGAAATTAAAGGGCAGGCTGTACATGTGCAGTGTCATTATGGTAAGTGAAAGCACAGCAAGAGCCACATGCATACTGCCATGGATATAAATGAATAATAGCCTTTTTAGTGCTTTCATACAGCAAAAATAATCAATATGCTAACAGCAACGCTTTTAGGATGAAAAATTCACAAAATCAGCATTTAAAAAGCATTTTAATTTGAATATAAATAATTACTTTTGTGCCTTTAAAAACACGCAACAATTACATGAGAACAGATGCTTTTGCTTTAAGACACATTGGCCCAAGGGAAGAAGACCTTCAGCACATGCTAAAGGCCATTGGTGTAGCCTCTATGGATCAACTGATTTATGAAACGCTGCCTGATGATATCAGGTTAAAAGCTCCGTTAAATCTGGAGCCGGCGATGACGGAGTATGAATACCTGAACCACATACAGCAACTGGGCAACAAAAATAAAATATACAAATCATATATTGGTTTGGGCTACCACCCTACCATTGTACCTGCCCCTATACAAAGAAATATCTTTGAAAACCCGGGATGGTACACTGCCTACACACCTTACCAGGCTGAAATAGCCCAGGGAAGGCTGGAAGCACTGCTTAATTACCAAACTACAGTTATTGAGCTTACAGGTATGGAAATAGCCAATGCCTCTTTACTTGATGAAGGTACAGCAGCAGCAGAAGCTATGGCACTTTTATTTGATGTGCGTACACGCGACCAAAAGAAAAACAATGTAAACAAGCTTTTTGTTTCTGAAGAAATATTGCCACAAACGCTTTCTGTATTACAGACACGCTCTACCCCTATTGGTGTAGAACTGGTTATAGGCAACCATGAAGAATTTGATTTTGCAGATGATTTCTTTGGAGCAATACTGCAATACCCGGGTAAACACGGACAGGTTCATGATTATTCTGGCTTTATTGCTAAAGCAAAAGCAAAAGATATTAAAACAGCAGTAGCTGCCGATATACTGAGCTTGGTAAAACTAACCTCTCCCGGTGAAATGGGTGCTGATGTGGTAGTAGGTACTACACAACGCTTTGGTATCCCAATGGGTTATGGCGGGCCTCACGCTGCTTATTTTGCTACTAAAGAAGAGTACAAACGCAGTATGCCGGGCAGGATTATCGGCGTAACGGTAGATGCCAACGGAAACCGTGCATTGCGCATGGCACTGCAAACACGTGAACAGCACATTAAACGTGAAAAAGCAACTTCTAACATTTGTACTGCTCAGGTACTGCTTGCCGTTATGGCAGGTATGTATGCCGTATATCATGGGCCAAAAGGCTTGGGATATATTGCAGACAAAGTACACCGTTCGGCTGTTACCGCAGCAGACGCGCTTAACAAGTTAGGCGTTTACCAGACAAACACTTCATTTTTTGACACTATTGTTGTAAAAGCAGATGCCGCTAAAGTAAAGGCTGTTGCAGAGAAAAATGAAACTAATTTTTACTATATAGATAATGAAACCGTTTCGATATCATTTAACGAAACAACGTCATTAAAAGATATTAACGCAGTAGTTGCCATATTTGCAGAAGCTGTAGGCAAAGACACTGTAAACGTAAAAGAGTACAGCGAAAGCAATGCTATTATACCGCAGGTTGAAAGAACAAGCAAGTTCCTTACACATGAGGTGTTTAACAGATACCACTCTGAAACAGCATTAATGCGCTACATTAAAAAACTGGAGCGTTTAGACCTGGCACTTAACCATTCTATGATCTCGCTTGGTTCATGTACCATGAAACTGAACGCAGCAGCAGAAATGTTGCCGCTTAGTATGGCTAACTGGAACAGCATTCACCCGTTTGCTCCTGTAGCACAGGCTGAAGGTTACCAGATTATGCTTAAAAAACTGGAAGAGCAGCTTAATGTTATTACCGGCTTTGCAGGTACTACATTACAGCCAAACTCCGGTGCGCAGGGTGAGTATGCCGGACTAATGGTTATCCGTGCTTACCACCAGTCACGTGGCGACCACCACAGAAATATTGCTTTAATACCGGCTTCGGCTCACGGTACTAACCCTGCTACGGCTAACATGGCAGGTATGAAAGTGGTAGTTACCAAAACATCTGAAAACGGGAATATTGATGTAGATGATTTAAGGGCAAAAGCAGAATTGCATAAAGACAACCTTGCCTGCCTAATGGTTACCTACCCTTCTACACATGGTGTGTATGAGGCTTCTATAAGAGAAATTACTTCTATTATACACGAAAATGGCGGACAGGTATATATGGATGGTGCTAATATGAATGCACAGGTAGGTTTAACCAACCCTGCAACTATTGGTGCTGATGTTTGCCACCTTAACCTGCACAAAACATTTGCCATACCTCACGGTGGTGGCGGACCAGGTGTAGGCCCAATATGCGTAGCGGCTCACCTTGTACCGTTTTTACCTACAAACCCTGTTATACCTACAGGTGGTGAAAATGCTATTACTGCAATATCGGCAGCTCCTTGGGGTTCTGCATTAGTATGCCTTATATCTTATGGCTATATTACCATGCTTGCGGAAGAAGGTTTAACTAACTCCACAAAATATGCTATCCTTAATGCTAACTACATTAAAGAAAGGCTGAAAGGGCATTATGAAACCCTTTATACAGGAGAAATGGGCAGGGCAGCACACGAAATGATTATAGAATGTCGTCCGTTTAAACAAAAAGGCATAGAAGTTACTGATATCGCAAAACGATTAATGGATTATGGCTTCCACGCTCCTACAGTATCTTTCCCTGTGGCAGGAACATTAATGATTGAGCCTACCGAAAGTGAGAATGTTGAGGAACTTGACCGTTTTTGTGATGCTATGATAGCTATCCGAAAAGAAATTGAAGAGGCTTCTGCCGATGATAAAAATAATGTACTGAAAAATGCACCGCACACATTAGCGATGCTTACCGCTGATAACTGGGATTTACCTTACACAAGGGAAAAAGCAGCTTACCCGCTGGAGTATATTATGGAAAATAAATTCTGGCCCGGTGTAAGAAGAGTTGATGACGCTTACGGCGACAGAAACCTTGTCTGCTCCTGTGCGCCTATTGAAGCTTATATGGAAAACTAATAGTAAAGCTGCCTTCGGGCAGCTTTTTTTTTAGAATGAAAGACATTGAAAACCGGGCTGATATAGAGTTGCTCCTTAAAGAGTTTTATAACCGCCTGCTGAAAGACGACAGCATAAATTACATTTTTACAGAAGTTGCTAAACTAAACCTCGAAGAGCATTTGCCGCATCTTGCCGACTTTTGGGAACAGACACTCTTCCGCACAGGGGGTTACAGGAAAAATGTGATGCAGATTCATCTTGACCTCAACCAGAAAGAAAAGCTGACTGACAGACATTTTGAAACATGGCTGGCGCATTTTTATGCAACAGCAGACACCTATTTTACAGGCGCAGTAACCGAGGTTGCAAAAATAAGAGCTTTGTCTATCGCAAATGTTATGAAATTAAAAATTTACAGTCATTAAAATTTCAAAAAAGATAAAGAATACATATTTTAAATTGCAATCTGTAAATTATATGCAAGCATAGCACTTTTTTGCAATATATATAATTTTAATGACTAACTTAGCTATAAACTAGTGCAAATATGAGCATCAGAATTACTGGATCAGGAAGCTATATACCCAAACTCGCAGTAACAAATGCTGAGTTTGCTGAAAATATATTTTTAAATGATAACGGAACTACGCTAAGTCTTCCTAATGAAGTGATAGCCGAAAAATTCAGGCAGATAACAGGCATTGAAGAACGGCGTTATGCTGACAATGACCTTGTAACATCTGACATTGCCTTTTATGCCGCTGAAAAGGCTATCGAGGATGCTGGTATAGACCGTGAAACACTTGACTATATTATTTTAGCACATAACTTTGGCAATGTTAAAAAAGGCACTATACAAAGTGATATGGTTCCAAGCCTCGCCTCGCGGGTAAAGCACAGCCTTAAAATTAAAAACTCCAAATGTGTAGCCTATGACATATTGTTTGGCTGCCCCGGCTGGGTAGAGGGTGTTATACAGGCTCAGGCATATATTAAAGCTGGTATGGCCAAACGCTGCCTTGTAATTGGAGCAGAAACATTATCACGAGTAATTGACCCGCATGACAGGGACAGCATGATATATTCTGACGGGGCTGGTGCAAGTATTATTGAAGCATCTGTTGAAGAGGGCGGCATACTTGCCCACGAAACGGCAACCTATACCTATGATGAGGCATACTTCCTGTACTTCGGGAAATCGTACAATAATGACCTTGACCCTGATACTCGCTATATAAAAATGCATGGCAGGAAAATCTATGAATTTGCCCTGAACCATGTACCCTTAGCTATGAAAGAGTGTCTTGATAAAAGTGGTGTGAACATTACCGATGTAAAAAAAATACTGATACATCAGGCAAATGAAAAAATGGATGAAGCCATTGTGGAACGCTTTTTCAAACTGTATGACTTTGAGCCTCAAAAAGGTATTATGCCTATGTGCATTGGCAAACTGGGGAACAGCAGTGTAGCTACCATACCTACACTTTATGACCTGATGATGAAAGGAAAGCTGCAAGGGCAGGAATTCAGCAAGGGGGATGTAGTATTGTTTGCTTCGGTTGGTTCGGGTATGAATATAAATGCCTTTGTGTACAGGATATGATTTATCGCCTGATAAAACCCAGTGCTTTATCTATCCATACATTAACCTGATAAACCAGCTTCAATTTATACACTGCAATACTATTTACAAGCAGTGAAAGCCCTGTTTTATATATAAGGTTAACTAAATTGGAATTTGTTTCAGGCAACAGGTAAATACCAATGCCCGATAGTATAAATATCACGGCAAGTTTTGCAAATGCAGCATCAAACGGCAGTAACCTGAACTTTTTATAAATAAACAGCAGTTTAGAAAAATTAAAAAGCGTCATGGATATAAAAGATGCATAAGCCACCCCTACTATTCCCATATTGGTTTTATAGATAAAAAATAAATTAAGGGACACATTTATTACTATAAGTGATACAATGGCTATCATATTAAACCTGTAATACTTTGAGTAGGTAAT
>JBQGDD010000200.1:0-2812 GCA_052038845.1 Dyadobacter sp.
TATTAATGTTGACCTGAAGTTTTGGAGAAATATAAATACAACCACAAATACCAGTATAAAAGCCTCAATAATAGTACTTATAACCTGGCTTATAGAATTATCAATCTGCTCCCGTACACTATATGATATATCGTATGTTACCCCTTCCGGGAAATATTGGGATGTTGACTTCAGTACTTTTCTTATTTCTTCATCAATTACCTTTGCGTTAGAGTTGTTTGTTTGCGATATATTGATAGTAATACCTGGCCTGCCATTTACTTTATTATCACTCCCATAGTTAGAAGAGCCAAACTCTACCCTGGCAATGTCTTTTAAGTACAGTATAGAACCATCAGAACCTGCTTTAATTACAATATTCTGATAATCTTCGGGTTCGCTAAACCGCCCTTTATGTTTTAAAACCGCTTCAAAAACCTCTTCTGACGCTTCTCCGAATTTTCCGGGTGCGGCCTCAAAATTCTGATCTCTGATCTGTGCAATAACTTCCTGCGGTACAAGACCGTAAGAAGCAAGTTTTTCAGGATTAAGCCAAACTCTCATAGAGTAGTCCCTGCCACCAAGCAAAGCTGCCTGCGCAACACCCTCTACACGCAGTAATTCACGAATGATGTTTATCCTTGCGTATGCCTGTAAAAAAGTTTCATCATAAGGGGAATCAATATTTTCACTAAAAATATTGATTGTCATAATATTACCGCTTTGGCGCTTAACTACTGATATCCCTGCCTCATTAACTTCGGGCGGTATTTGGTTTACAGCCCTCGATATACTGTTTTGTACATTAACCGCAGCAATATCCGGGTCGGTTCCCGGCTTAAAGAAAACCGATATTGTACCGGAACCGGAATTATTAGCGATAGAACGGATATACGTCATATCCTCTACGCCATTTATCGCTTCTTCTAATGGTAATAATACTGAATTAGCAACTGTTTCGGCATTTCCACCGGGGTATGATACACCCACACTTACACTGGGCGGAGCAATATCCGGAAACCGGGTAACGGGCAGTTTTATTATACCCACTATACCCGCAATTACTATTAAAATAGATATTACAGATGCAAGTACAGGCCTCTCTAACAATTTATTCAGCATTTACGTTTGTTTTTTGTGCCAGTAGTTTTCCATCAGCTATAGGGTTTACTTTTGTACCTTCAGTAAGCCTGTCAAACCCCGAGGTTACCACCCTGTCATTTGGCATAAGGTTTTTTCCGCTGATTATATATTTTTCCTCTGTTTTACCTTCAATTGTAACTTCTTTTCTTATTGCCCTGTTATCACTATCCAAAGTAAAAATAAACGTTTTATCCTGTATTGTAATAGTAGCTACCTGCGGTATTAGTATAACATTAGGGTGTACCTGCTCCATAATTACCTTACCTGTGTTACCCGAACGCAATAAATAGTCAGGGTTAGGAAATTTTGCCCGCAGGCTTATTGAACCTGTAGAACGGTCTATCTGACCTGAATTGGCATCAATAAAGCCGGTATGCTCATACACTACACCATCTGCCATTATCAGTTTTACATTAGGGCTTATTTTTCTTGCTGTGGTATCTTTCTTCATCCTTTCATAAAAAAGATAATCCGATTCACTCATGGAAAAGTAAACAAGCACATCATGAATGTCAGAGAGCACCGTCATTGGCTGATCATCACTCTTTGTAACAAGGTTACCAATACGTTTAGGGATACGGCTTATATAGCCACTAACGGGTGCTTTTATATTTGTAAACCCAAGATTAATTTTAGCTGTGGCTTCCAACGCCCTTGATTGCTCCAGTGCCGCCCTCGCTATTTCATAATTAGATTTTGCCGTTTGTAACTGAACATCGGCAATTACTTCATTTTCAACCAAAGGGGTAAGCCTGTCAATTTCAATCTGCGCATTTCTCAGCTTAGCCCTTTCAAGCTCAACATTAGCCTTAGCATTGTTTAACTGCTCCATATATGGAAGTTCATTAATTTTAAATAATGACTGTCCCTGGTCAACAAAATCTCCCTCGTCAATATGTATCTCTTCCAAAATCCCTTCAACCTGCGGCCGTATCTCTACATTAACAACCCCTTCAATCACACCAAGATACTCAAAAGATGTTGTTGCTGTTTCGGATTTAATGGTTATGACAGGAAGCGGGATACCTAAATCCTCTGCTGATTCATCTCCGTTTTTGCAGGCCTGTAAAGCTGTTGCTGCAAAAGCGCAGATAAAAAGATATTTTAAATTTTTAATATATTTCATTTTTAAATAAGATGATTACCAACAGATACTTAACAAATAATTATACCAAATATAACATACCGCACCTAAACAACCTATAAGGCACTATAATACAGTAGATTGCACTAATACAGTTAAATAATTTAAACTGTAGAATTCTACAATTAATTTCTACACACTAGTACTTAAGTACTTTTTGCTTTCTTTTCTTGTGCTTCCTGTTTTTCATCGTCATCAGCATTCATACTATGCTGTTGTGAAGATGCATCTGCTTCATATTGAATATCCAGATAAATAGGAAAATGATCTGAACCAAAGTTGTGTAAACGCTTTAAACTCCTCAATTTAAATTCCGTTGATATAAAAGCATGGTCAAGCGGAAAACGCATAAAAAAATAATGAGCGTGGAATGAATTATAAAATCCCCTGCCCCGCCTTGGGTCTAGCAGACCGCTCATTTTTAAAAACAGTTCAGTAGTATGGCTCCACGCCACATCGTTCAGGTCGCCCGCCACAATAACGGGCAGCGGGCTTTCCCGGGCCAGGTCGGCTACTAACAATAATTCCTTATCCCGCTCGGTTGAT
>JBQGDD010000201.1:0-4298 GCA_052038845.1 Dyadobacter sp.
CGTGTCCTCTACAAAATATTCATCTTCCAAAAACCCGACCTTCTTCTGCACCCTCAGGTACGATATGCATTCGTTTACCATGATACGCCGTATCCATCCTTCAAAGCTGCCTTTGTGCTCAAAGTTCTTAAGGTTGGTAAAAACTTTCATAAAAGCGGTTATCATTATATCTTCAGCCTGTTGAAGGTCTTTAATATACTGCCTGCATACCCCCAGCATTTTTGGTGCATATTTAGAGTATATTTTGTGCTGTGCGTGCCTGTTATTATCGGCAGCCTGCGCTATAATATCTCTTTCTTCCTGATGTAATGTTATTACTTTCAAAACTGGGTTAATTGGGTTTGTTTATTACTAACCGACTTCTATTAACATAGACGAGGGCGGTTATAAAATAGTTGCATGAAAGGTAAAAAAAATATGCTTTTAAAAGCACACTTTAAATATAAATAGCTATAAATTAATGATTTAAGTAAACTATTTTTTTTTAAAATGCTATTTTTTTCGCTCTATTACATAGTTTACCATAAGTGTAAGGGCGTCTTTATATGGAGATTGAGGGTAATCTGCTAATAAAAGGAGAGCCTCTTCCCTAAACTGAGCCATTTTCTCCTCAGCATAAGCAAGTCCGTTTTTATTTTTTACAAAAGCAATTACCTCTTTTACCCTTTTTTTATCCTTATTATGGTTTTTAATGGAATTTATAACCCACTTTTTCTCTTCTTTGGAACAGTTGTTCAGGGCATAAATTAACGGGAGTGTCATTTTTTGTTCCTTAATGTCTATACCGGTAGGCTTGCCTATAGCATCATCAGTATAGTCAAAAAGGTCGTCTTTAATTTGGAAAGCCATACCAATAAGCTCTCCAAACCTGCGCATCTTCTCGGTATGCACACCATCAGGAGCTACAGAACATGCTCCTAATGCACAGCAGGCAGCAATAAGTGTTGCGGTCTTCTGCCTTATAATTTCATAGTAAATATCTTCGGTAATATCCCGCCTGCGGGCTTTTTCTATTTGTAAAAGCTCCCCCTCACTCATTTCCCTTACCGCAACAGATATTATCTTAAGTAAATCGAAGTCATTATTATCTATAGAAAGCAGTAATCCTTTCGAAAGTAAATAATCGCCAACAAGTACAGCAATTTTGTTTTTCCAAAGCGCGTTGATAGAAAAGAAACCCCTGCGCCTGTTGCTGTCATCTACAACATCATCATGTACCAGTGTGGCGGTATGTATAAGCTCTATAACAGCGGCACCGCGATAGGTACGGTCATTAACCATCCCTTCACTTACCATTTTAGCAGTAAGAAACACAAACATAGGGCGCATTTGCTTGCCCTTGCGGTTTACAATATAATAGGTAATCCTGTTAAGGAGTGCAACCTTAGAAGACATGGACTCATGAAACTTTTTTTCAAAAAGTTCCATTTCCTTTATTATGGGCTGCTTTATTTGTTCAACGACTTTCATTGCGCCCCAAAGATAAGGATTTGTTTAAATTTACAGTGGTTATTTACAGCTATACAGCATCATTTTTATTGGCAAGCTGCCCACACGCAGCATCAATATCTTTGCCCCTGCTTCGGCGCACTTTCACTACAATATCATTTCGCTCCAGTGCCCTTATATAAGCATCTATCGCTTCGGGGTCGGCCTGCTGAAATTCGCCATCATCAATAGGGTTATATTCTATAAGGTTAACTTTGCAGGGTACATATTTACAAAACTTAACCAGTGCATCAATATCCTCTTTTTTATCGTTGATGTTCTTCCAAACCACATACTCATAGGTAATACGGCTTTTTGTTTTGGCATACCAGTATTCTAAAGATTCCCTTAAATCTTTTAATGGGAAGTTTTCGCTAAAGGGCATTATTTTACTGCGCACCTCATCTCGTGCAGAGTGCAGTGATACCGCAAGCTTAAACCTAACCTCATCATCAGCCAACTTTTTAATCATCTTCGGTACACCGGAAGTTGAAACGGTAATACGCTTAGGTGACATACCCAACCCTTCTGGCGATGTAATCTTATCAATAGCTTTAATCACATTATTATAGTTCATCAGCGGCTCGCCCATACCCATAAATACAATGTTAGAAAGAGGCCTGTTATGATACAGCTTACTTTCATTATCTATGGCAACAACCTGGTCATAAATTTCATCGGGGTTAAGGTTACGCATCCTTTTAAGCCTCGCTGTTGCACAAAAATTACAATCGAGGCTGCACCCTACCTGGCTTGAAACACAGGCAGTAGTACGGGTTTCAGTTGGTATAAGTACAGACTCGACCACTAAGCCATCGTGCAGGCGCACGGCATTTTTTACAGTACCATCGGTACTTTTCTGCATTTGGTCAACCTTAATATGGTTGATTACAAAATTATCTTCCAGCATCTGGCGCGTGGCTTTTGCCACATTAGTCATATCATCAAAACTGTGCGCTCCTTTGCTCCACAGCCATTCATATACCTGGTTGCCCCTAAATGCCTTATCGCCATTTGCGGTAAAAAAATCCCGTAACTGCTCCTTTGTCAACGCCCTTATATCTTTCTTCTCCGTTTGCATGGTGCAAAGTTAGCAACTATTTATCGATTTGATTATTTCTTATGTAAATTTGCATTTTAAACCCGTTACTATGCATTTTATTTCAGAAGAATTAGAAGATTATGTAGCTCAACACAGTGAAAATGAACCGGAACTGCTGGCTGCCCTTAATAAAGAAACCCACCAAAAGATATTACAGCCAAGAATGTTGAGCGGACATTTTCAGGGCAGGGTGTTGAGTATGCTTTCTAAAATAATTAATCCGCTGCATATACTTGAAATTGGTACTTATACAGGCTATGCAGCATTGTGCCTTGCAGAGGGGCTTCGTGTAAACGGCACGCTTGACACTATTGATATTAACGAGGAACTGTATGATTTCCAAAAGAAATATTTTGACAAATCCCCTTGGAGCAGCCAGATAAAACAGCACTTGGGCAACGCCCTTGATATTATACCTACACTTGACAAAAAGTATGATTTGGTATTTATTGATGCTGATAAAGAAAATTACCTTGCTTATTTTGAAATGCTAATACCTGTGATGAATAAAGGCGGAATATTACTTAGTGATAATGTACTGTGGAGCGGTAAAGTACTTGAGCCTTTAAAGCCTAACGACAAAAGCACCGAAGTACTTGTAGAATACAATAAAAAGCTAAAAGAAGACCCCCGTGTAGAAACGGTATTACTACCTATTAGAGATGGGCTCACTGTTAGCAGGGTCATCTAACGCCTCTTTATCTTGCGGGAATAACTTATTCCTTAAAAAAGCATAAATAATTAAAAATAGCGATGCCGTAAGCAGCCCGAAAAGATAGCCCATAATTATATCCATAGGATAGTGTAGCCCCAAATAAATACGGCTATAGGCAAATATAAGCGGCCATAAAAATATAAAGCCCATATATTTTAAGTAAGGCTTTAATGTTTTATACAAAAAAAAGGAAACCGCCATAGAGTTTGAGGCGTGCCCTGATATAAAACTAAAAGAATTCCTTTGCTGTACCGAACGTATAAACCCCGCTATATCCGGGTTATTACCCGGCCTTAACCGCTGAAACCCGTTTTTAAACAGGTTGGTAGCCTGATCGGTTAAAGTAATTAATAATGAAATCAATACTATAAGCAGCAGTGCATGCCTCCAGCCCAAACGTTTAAAAGTAAGATATAGAATTATGGCAAAAACCGGTATCCAGCTAGTTTGCCTTGTAACAATCAGCCAAATCCAGTCAAAAGTTTCTGAACCCAATGAATTTAGATATACAAAAACGGCTGTATCAAATTCTATAATCCTCTCCAGCATTAGCGTATACGTTTAATAGGACCTGAAAGGCTTTCTATATCTTCTTTTACTTTTTCTGCCTCTTCATTAATATTATTTGAGATGGACTTTGTATCTGCCACATCTGTAACAGATTTTTTTATATTGGCAACAGACTCATCAATAGACCTCCTGTCAACAATATCCGTGATAGATTTTTTCATTCCATCAATATCTGCACTTTTATGTATCTCTCCCTTAATATCATTAGTAGCATTTTTAAGCTGCTGCAACCCTTTCCCCAGCGTCCTTGCCATTTCAGGAACCTTATCAGACCCAAAAAGCATCAAGACTACCAATATTATAAGAAAAAGTTCTCCTCCACCAATTCCAAACATAATTAAATGATTTTAATATACAAATGTACTTATAAATACGATTTTATTTGATTATTTTTCTTAAGAATTGCACTCAATACAAAGGATC
>JBQGDD010000202.1:0-1882 GCA_052038845.1 Dyadobacter sp.
ATTAATTTAATATTTGATAATCAAACGCGTATTTTATGAAATCGGAAGAGCTAGAGAAAATTAAAAAGAACCAATTACGAAACATGATCTTAAATGGTCAGAGAAAGGATCTCCATAAATTACTTGTAGATGTCTATGGCGAACTTGTCTATCACGGATCCGTGATTTCTGCATCTGAAATAATTAGTTTCGATATCGGGGCAAAGGTTAAAGAAAACACGATTAGAAAAATCCGTGAAAAAAAATTGATCAAAAATCAATTTTCAACAATCAATGGGGAAAAAGGTGATCCTTCTGATATATTGAAGCTTAAGACGGACGAAACGGCATTGACAGAAAAAGCCGACGCGTACGATCCAAAAATGGAATATCTGAAAAACTTCAAACCTGTCGAACCCAATGAATCGGATAAAGAAGTCCGAATATCGGGGTTAAGATTTTAACAGCATCTAAAACAAATCTTATAAAATGAAACAGTTCAACTTTATTATTCAGTCAAAAGGGGGAGTAGGGAAATCATTCTTCACTTATCTAATTGGAATCAAACATGAAGAAAATAAGGAAACTCTTTTTCTTGATGTTGATGGGTCTACAAAAACGAGTAGTAACCAATTGAAATTCCTCCAGAATGACAAAAGATTGGCCAGCATTGATTTATTAGATGCCCAACAACGTATAGCAAGAGATTTGCTGTTTGGCAGTATCGAAGAAACCGCAACACTTCCATTTGAAAAATTCATCCTTGACTTCGGTGCTCCAGAGTCTGAACAGCTTCCTGCTCTCTTTTCAAGGGACGTACAACAAAATGATTTGAAGGGATTCGCTGATTATCTGGATAGTGAATTTATTTTTCATGTGGTAATTGCTGGTGGTACTGCTTACGCTGCCTGTACAGAGTACTTAACACAGATTGTTAAAGTCATTGGAAAAGAGTTCAAAATTGTTGCTTGGATAAATGAAAACACATTTTTGAACTATCCAAAACAAATAGAACAACTAGAAGAAGTAGCCAAAGTATTAGAGATCGACATTCGAAGGTTCGGAAATATTCTTTCAGGAAGCGTCTTCGATACTAAAGTTGGTACTAACATTAAAGACGGATTGGGTAGCGAAGGAATAATGAAATCCGGATACATGATCAAAAGGCAGATGGATACACTAATATCTGAGATAAAAATATAATGGAAAGCGTATCTAAGGAAGAAATTAAAAGGATTCAAGGGTTTTACCTTCAAAAATATGGCGAATCAATAGATCCATCTACGGCGATGCTTCTGAATGAAGTTCAGGAAATTAGAAAAATATCATTAGAACAAAAAAATTTAACACTCGAAAGTATCAACAGTGATATTGCTTCTCTAAAGGATCTATATAAACCATTTCTCACAAACGAGAAAAAAGTAGCGTTTGCATATGGTATGGGTAAATTTGCTTGGACCTGGCTAGCGTCGATCGCGCTGTTTTTAGGTGTCATATTCCATCATGTAAGAGAAACAAACAAATCAGAATATCTAAAATCAAAAGATGTTCTGGAAAGATACCCAAATCTAGTTGCTCTCGAACCTCTTATTAAAACTGCAAGGATTGTCGAAAAGAAGCAAGGCTTATTTTTAGTTGTAGAACCTGCTAAACAAAAGTTGATGCTCGGAAAGACCTACGTCGTAGATCCTGAAAGAGCAATGAACAAAGAGTCTTCAAAAATTTTAATTCCACTATCATTTAAATAATTGTTGTTTAAAAAATTTTGACAAATATTTTAAATTATAGATTTAATATTTAATACCTTTGACAATATTAATTTTATCTTTTAAAACACAAAACTATGATAGTTTTTGTAATTAGTAATTCCATCTACATTATCCTTTGCTTCGTCGCATTTATC
>JBQGDD010000203.1:0-11574 GCA_052038845.1 Dyadobacter sp.
AATACAAATTCTATATACAAGACTAATAACATCAAGCAACCAGGTTGTATTTATTCCTAATGGAATACTCTCCAATAATAAAATCAAAAACTATTCAAGAGAAAAAATAAGAAGGGCAGAAATAATTATTGGCGTTGGATATGGAAGCAATTTACAACATGTAATCAATACATTACTTAAAGTTATTGATGCAGAACCCGCTATTATAAAGCAGCCGGCACCAACTGTAAGGGTTCAGGACTTTGCTGATAATTCTATAAATATACAAATCCTGATTTGGTCAACTAATGTTGATTTTTGGCAGATGCAATCTGATTTTAAACTTAATATAAAATCTGCATTCGACAAAGAAGATATTGAGATACCATTTCCACAAACAGACCTTTACATTAAAGAGATTGCAGGCAATAAAGATAGTAGCGGCACAACACCTTTATAAAATATAATAAATGCATAAAAAATGCGTTTGAGATGTGGCACATTCTTTGCACAAAAGAATAGTGTATAATTAATATACTTCATAAATTAATAAAAAGTATATTTGGCAATTAAATTTTTAAACACATATATTTTACACAAAAATGAAGAATTTAAAATTCACAATCACCGCTTTAGCAATATTTTTATCATTATCATCCATAGCCCAGGTTAATACAACTGTCAAGCATTCAGATGGAAGGCAATTAACTGAAAGAAGGGAAAGTAGCCAGCCAGCTACTGGCTCCATGTATATTAATGAAAGGTATATGCCTGCACAAGTTACCGGCTATGATAACAATGTATTGGTTCGTTATAACGCATATTCAGATTACTTTGAAATAAATAACACTAAAACCGGACAAGCTGAAACTCTTTCCAAAAATCCTGAAGTTGAAATTACGGTAGTATCAACAAACCAAACATATAAGGTTTTAGAGTATAAAACTGAAAAGGGTGAAACACACTATGGCTATCTTACCGTGATTAGCGAAGGTCCAAAAGTAAGCCTGTACAAAAAGGAAACAATAGTATTGCAGCCGGAGTTTTTCCCATCAAACAGTTACCAAAGTTATAAGGCAGCTAACTATAAAAAATCGGATGATGAATATTACATCAAACTTAATAATGAAATAGTCTACCTGTCTTCAAAAAGCAAGCATTTAGCTAAAATGATGCCTGAGCAGGATAAGGAAATAAAAACGTTTATCAAGAAAAATAAAATAAGCCTTGATAAAGAGCAGGATTTAGTTAAGCTTGCAGATTACCTGCAGACTATATTATAATTTGAAGAAACACAGATTTTATTTAGCAATAAAATCTTTTAAATAAAAAGGTTCAAAATAAGCGATATCAACAGTGTCGCTTATTTTGTATTTATTATATGACAAAACACCCATCTCGGCTGACGAAGGATACTGTATATCATCATGGTATGTAAACGTATTACCATTCAGTATATCTTTACATTTACCTGCACCATCTCCTAAAAGGTGTACAGTACTACCCGCTTCGCTATATAATCCCTCGGTAATTATCTCTGCCTTAATTTCCTTTAACATCGTGTGCCCGGTATCAAAAACAGCACTGTAAACCTCCATACGGCGTGCATCTATCATCGGTATTATAACACCCTCGTTTACCTTTATTCTGTGCGCAAGTATAGATAATGTATCTATTGCAATAAGTGGTATTGAAAGCGCATAGCATAGCCCTTTTGCAGCCGAAACACCAATGCGCAGCCCAGTATAAGACCCTGGCCCCATACTTACCGCAACCGCATCTATATCTGTAAAGCTGATATTTGCTTCATTTATTACATCATTAATAAAAACGTGCAGCTTTTCTGCATGGGCATATCCCTCCCCTGCATACTCTTTAATGGCTATGGTTTCACCTTTTTTGGCTAATGATACTGAGCAGTTTTTTGTAGCAGTTTCAATATTAAGTATAAAGCACATAATTTTTAATGCCGGCTGTATTTATTTCTGCCCTTTAGTACGGACTTTATCATTAGGAGAAAGTTCTTTTGTAACTGTGGTGTAAGGTCCCGTTATTACTTCATCGCCTTTTTGCAGGCCTTTTATAATCTCAATATTAGTATCATCCTGAATGCCTGTTGTTACTGGTTTCAGCACAGCCTTATCACCCGATTTTACATAAACACATTCAAATTTTTGGGCAACAACACCGGTTTTCTTTTCTTTTTCTTTTTCCTCAAGCTCCTTAACTACATCCTTTTTTACTGCAGTGGTATCAGATTTTACAACAACAGCACTAATGGGCACTGCGATTATATTCTCTTTTCTTTCGGTAATAATATCTACAGTAGCTGTCATTCCCGGCCTAAATGGAGAATAGTTAGCGGGCTTACCCTCGGTCATATCTTCATAAGATTCTTTAAGTATCCTTACCTTAACCTTAAAGTTTGTAACCTGGTCGGCAGTAAGGTCAGCGTTTGCAGAGTTTGATATGCTTGTTACAATACCTTTAAACTTACGCCTTAAATAAGCATCAACCTCAATATCTGCCTCGTCACCTATTTCTACCTTAACAATATCATTTTCATTTACATCTACCTCAACCTCCATGTTATTAAGGTTAGCTACCCTCAAAATTTCTGTTCCCGTCATTTGCTGTGTTCCTACTACCCTTTCGCCAAGTTCAGCATCAAGCTTAGATATTGTTCCGTCAACAGGCGAATATATTGTTGTCCTGTTAAGGTTATCCTTTGCTTCTGTAACGGTAGCGTTGGCACTCTGCACATTATAGTAAGATGACTGTTGGGTAGCTTTGGCAACCTCATAAGCAGAAACAATTTTATCCCATTCTGATTTTGATATAACTCCTTTTTCAAAAAGGCTTTTATTTCGGTTATAGTTAGCAGTTGCTTCTTTCAACTGCGCTTCAGACTGGTTAAGACCTGCCTTTGCTGTAGAAAGTGATGCAGAACTCCTGCTTAAGCCCGACTGGTATAAATCCGGATTTATGCGCACCAGCAAATCTCCTTTTTTTACGGTTTGCCCTTCTTTAATAGGAAGTTCTATTATTTCACCCGATACTTCAGATGATATTTTAACTTCAACCTCAGGCTGTATTTTGCCTGTTGCCGAAACAGTTTCGGTTAGCGTTATTTCATTAACAACCTGAGTTTCTACTTCTTTACCCTCATCTTTATTTCCGCTGCTAAAAACTAAAAGCAGTACAACAACAAGTATTACTGCGCCTAATAAAAAATAAATTGCTTTTTTTGACATGGTGTTAATTTTGAAAAATTGGTATTCCGAAGTAAAACTCTAAAATTTTTACTTTAAACAGGTAATCGTATTTTGTTCGTAAAACATCTGACTGTGCATTTACAGACAATGTTTGCGACTGGTTAAGCTCAAAAACATTGATAAGCCCTACTTCATATCTTTCCTGCGCATATTCAAGAGCAAGGGAACGTGCTTCTGACGCTGAAACTGCTGCTTCATAAGAGCGCAAAGCACCTATAACATCAGTATATGCCGTATAAACATTTCTCTCAAGGTCAAGATCCTGCTGTTCTAACTCCAGTTTAGAACGTTCAAGAGCAACTTTAGACCGCTCTACATTATTTCTTACTGCTAAACCGTTAAGTATTGGTATAGATAGCTGAAAACCAAAAGAGTGCCCCTTATTATCAAAAAACTGATCCCAAAAGGGAGGCTGGTCTATAACATTAGCATAACTTATTATACGTGTATCTAGACTGTAAAAACCCCTTAAGGCTGGTTGATATGCAGCACGTGCTAATTTCACATCCTGTTCTGCTAAAGCAACATTAGCATCTGCTATTTTTATAACAGTTTGTTCCTGCCTTGCTTTTTCATATATTTTTTCCGGTTGCTGCAAAAGTATTTCGCTTTCTGCCATATTGTAATCCTCATCTGCAACATCAAAATTTCTAAAATCGTCTAATTGCAGTAACTGTGCTAAACTGAGTTTGGAAATTATAAGCTGATTTTCAGAATCAATAACACGTTGCCTGTCAGCTGCAACTGTTGCCTCGATATCCAGCAGGTCGCCTCTTGGTATAAGCCCGCCTTCTAAAAGCTGCTCAGACCGTTCCTGCTGCTTTAAATCTGTTAAAAGCTGTTCATTCTGTACCTTAAGGTTTTCCCGGTTAAATAAAATCTCTAAGTAGGCGTTAGCAACATTAAGGGCAACATCTTCCTTCATTTTTTGAAGCTGGTATTGGCTGGCAATTATAGCCATTTTACTCCTCCTGTGCTGTATCTGGTTTTGCAAGCCTTTGTAAATATCTACCTGAGAACCTACACTGGCGGTACTAAACTGGCTTGTTTGCTGTTGAGAAATATTTGTTACAGGGTTAATTGTAAGACCAATATTCCATGAATGGCTTACAGTTGCACTTACTGCAGGCAAAAAACTGCCAAATGCATCCTTTTTATCAATATCTGCCACCTTAAGGTTTAGTTCAGACTGACGGACAGAAATATTGTTTTTAAGTGCATAGTCTATACACTCCTCTAAAGTCCATTTTTTCGCCTGGGCGCTACTGTCGACACTAAACAGAGCCAAAACAAGTAAGAGTGTACCGCAAAGTTTGCTTCTCATAACTGCTGAGTGAAAAAAAATTTTCACAAAGGTATTTAAATTATCCAAAGTAATGTAGTATTATGTAATGATTAGACTTTGAGTTAGGCATTTTGTTACAAATTATATTATAATTTTACAGCGGCTTACTTAAGCACACTACTATATGAAAAACCTGACATTAGCCGCAATAACCTGCCTTTTATTAGCAGGCTGCTCAAGCACTCAGAAAATTGAGGCACTTCGCCCTGCACCTGCCGGAAACGAGCCGGTTGTTTATCAGTCTTCCACATCTTTTATAAACCTGCCTGTCAGCATAACACTTGCCGATGCAGAAAATCAGGTTAATAAATTACTGGGAAACGTAATTTATGAGGATAACGACATTAATGACGACAATGTTGCCATGAAAGTATGGAAAACAGCTCCTGTAAAGTTTAGTGAGCAAAAAGGGAGGTTAGTATCTGTAGTGCCTGTAAAGGTTAATGCAAAAGTAAAATATGGCACTACTGCTATGGGTATGAAGCTATATGACACACGCGAGGTAAGTTTAAGTGCCGTGATAACCTTTAACAGTAAAATAGGGCTGTCAAACTGGAAAATGAGCACTAAAACCACTATCGAATCGCTTGAATGGAAAGAAACTCCTACCATTAACATTGCCGGGCAAAAAGTGGCTATTGCTTATCTTATAAACCCTGCGGTTAAATTATTTAAAACAGAAATTGAAAATGAACTTGATAAAGCACTTTCGCAGGTAACAGATTTTAAGCCACAGGTTGTTGAAGCTTTGCAGACAATAAGTGAACCTTTTAAAACAAGCGAAGAGTATGATTCATGGTTCAGGCTGACCCCTATCGAACTTTATGTTACCGATGCTGTACTCTCTAAAAAACAGATTACCATGGATATGGGACTGAAATGCAGCATGATGACTATGGTAGGGCAAAAACCAAAAAACGACTTTAATAAAGATAAAGTGATACTTAAGCCTGTAAGTAAAATGCCGGATAAAGCTACTATAATGATGACTGCTGTTTCTACGTACGAAAGTGCATC
The DNA here is from genome assembly GCA_052038845.1 of Dyadobacter sp. Taxonomy (GTDB): domain Bacteria; phylum Bacteroidota; class Bacteroidia; order Flavobacteriales; family Flavobacteriaceae; genus Flavobacterium. The sequence continues at coordinate 5,617 of JBQGDD010000203.1, forward strand.
GCGGGTTATTACAAAAAACTTTAGCGGACAGGAGTTTGGCGAAGGGAGCAAAAAAGTAAAAGTGCAAAAAGTTGATTTATGGGGTAAAGACGGGAAAATGATTATTGCGCTTGACCTTATCGGGAGCATAACAGGCACTGTTTACCTTACCGGATACCCAAGCTACAACCCCACTACAAAAGAAATATACTTTGACCAGGTAGATTATGTACTGGATACTAAAGGGATTTTGACTAAAACCGCCAACTGGCTGGCACAAGGGTATATTTTACGAAAAATACAGGAAAACTGCAGGTATTCTATAGCTGAAAATATGGATGAAGGCAGAAAGAGCCTTGAACCTTATTTTAATAATTATTCACCAATGGCAGGTGTGTTTGTTAACGGCAGTATCAATGATTTTGAGTTTGACAGGGTGCAGCTTACAAACAACGCTATTATTGCTTTTATTAAAGGTTCAGGGAATGTAAACCTAAAAGTTGACGGATTAAAATAAATCAGGCTTTTGCAACCATTTTATTTTTTCTGAGTTTATAAACCGCGTAGCCTACAAGCGCAACAAGCAGGTAAGGAAATACCATCAGGTACACAATACCATCGTTTACAGCTTCGGCTTTAATGCCACCATCGCTGCTTTCCAATGCTGCCCGGCACATGGCACATTGTGCATTACCTATTTGTATTATAAAAAACAATACCGTTAGTATATAAACCTTCTTCATCATCATTCCTTTTTGTGGTTCTACGCCGTATAGTATGGCGAAATCATTATATAAACAATTACCCCTGTTATTGCTACATACAGCCATAGCGGATAGGTAATGCGCGCTATTTTTTTATGTCTTTCAAAATTCATAGCCAGTGCCCTTACATAGGTTATCAATACAAAAGGGATAATAATTATAGAAAGTACAATGTGTGTTATAAGGATGAAAAAATACACATACCTTACTGTTCCTTCTCCACCATATACAGTACTTTCACTGGTCATGTGATAGGCAACATACATTGCTAAAAAGCATACGGAAAGAAATATTGCAAACTTCATCAGGCTTTCGTGAAGTTTTTGCTTTCTATTTTTAATTGCCCAAACAGCACTAACAAGCACAGCAGCAGTAATACCATTTATTGCAGCATATATTGGCGGTAAAAAAGACAGGGGCTCAACATCAAAACCAAAGTCCTGTAGTTTAACCCTAAACAGCACCGCTACCACAAGTGGTATAGCTATAGACAATATAACAATCCAAACATTATATTTACGCTCTGTATTTTTTTGTTCTACAGTATTTTCCATTATTCTTCAAGTAGTTTTTCTATATCTTCTATTAAAGCATCAACCTGGGGTGTATAAGTCCCTTCAAGGTCTTCTTCAAGCCCTTCCTTATCCAGATAGTTTAAACCTGAATAATAAATGATAGGATTGCCGTTCTCATCATATCTGCTCCTGATAGTACCATTTTTATCCACTAAAGCAAGATAACCACTGTGCTCAAATCCGCCGGGAGCATTTTCATTTTGCCCCGCATAAAGGTTAAAGCCTTTTTCTGCAAGTTGGTATATATAATCCCTATCTCCCGTTAAAAAATGCCAGTTGTAGTGTTTTACACCAAGCTGTTCAGCATGTTCTTTTAAAACCTGCGGAGTATCATAATCAGGGTTTATAGTTATAGAGGCTATGCCAAATTTAGGATTACCATAAAACTGCTTTTGCAGTTTTAGCATATTTTGGTTCATTACAGGACATATGGTAGGGCAGGTTGAAAAGAAAAACTCAACCACATATACTTTGCCTTTATAATCCTTATCAGTTATTGCTTTTCCATTTTGCTCAGTGAGTTCAAAAGATGGTGCCGGGCCTATTTCAGCAAGGTCTGACTTTTGGAACTTAGCTATAATTTTAGGAACAGCCCAAATGCCAAATATCAATATTATGAACGATATACCTATGTATGATTTATTTTTCATCTGTGTTTATATCTCTCTTTTATTCTCATCGTTCTTTCGTAATGCAAGGCGATATTCCCTCAAAACAATTTTCACATCATCTGTCATTTCATTATGCAGCTCTGCCGCAGAGAATGTATTATATCCCTCTTTATATTCTTTCTCGCCCTTTTTGTCAACTCCGTTGCGCCCCCTTAGGTTGCGGTCTTTATCAACAATAAACACATGGTAAGTGCCCATGCTTTCATCGAGTTTTTCTTCAACATTAAGAGATGCATAAAATTTTTGTATTTCTTCAGGCTCTGCAAATAAAAATTTCCAGGTAGAAATATCAACCATAATAGAAAGGTCTGTAATCAGTTCCTTTACCTCATTTTCCTTACCATTAGGAACAAGCATTACCATCTGGAAATCGTTAAACTCTCCAAACTTATAGTTTATCTTTTGGTTAAGGTTAAAAACACTTTCCTTTTTCTTAATAATATCATTACCCAAAAAACCTAAAACAGTTATTTTATCCTGTAATGATACTTTATCACCACTTAACGTAGTACCCCGTGGCAATTCGTTAATACCCTCTTTAATTACCGGTAAAAAAAGTGAATTATGCTTTGCAAGCGAAAAATATATATATACTGTAAGTGGCAGTATAAGAAGACTCAGTAGAACAATCTTTCTTTTCATAATAAAAGAATTTCGTTTGCAAAATTAAAAAAAGGCGGTCTAAAAACCGCCTTTTTTATAAGAATAATGTTTTACCTAGAAAATCCATTTGTATGGAGTATGCCCCTGGTGAAACACCTCATAAATATAATTACCTTCAATAATTAAGATGAACACTAAATAGATAATTAAAAATACCAGTGGCGCAACAAGGCTCCACCTTAAGTTTGCCTTCTCCCCTTCAAGGTGCATAAACGCCCACATAATGTAGTATGCTTTAAGGACAGTAAGGATTATGAATATCCAGTTCAGCAGGTTCATGCTAAACAAATTTGTTCTGTATAATGAATCCGGTTTCATAATACCAAGTACAACCTCTACAATAGTTATAACAGAAAGCAGACCGAAAACTATCCAGATTCTTTTAGTATTAGATTCGTGAGTATGTGCCATTACAATTTACTTTTAAAAATTAAACAAGATAGAAGAATGTAAATACAAATACCCACACTAAATCTACAAAGTGCCAGTATAAACCTACTTTTTCAACCATTTCATAACTTCTCCTTTTTTCATAAGTACCTAAAAGCACATTAAAGAAAATAAGGATATTAATCAATACACCTGTAAACACGTGGAAACCGTGGAAACCTGTAATAAAGAAAAAGAAGTTAGCAAAAAGCCTGTGTCCATATTCATTATGTACAAGGTTAGCCCCTTCTACAACATATTTTACATCGCCAAGTGCCTTTACAGATTCTTCTCTTGATAAAATAGTTTTTTCTTTATTTTCATTTATTATTTCAGTCCTTACTAATAAATCAGGGTTAGCTTTAAATCCGGCTACAACTTCTTCAACTGAATAGCTTGGCAGATCTGCCGCATCCTGAAACCATATACCTTTACTCCTTGTGTTCTGAGCCTGATCTGATGGCAATGTTGCCGCAAAGTCAGAAAGTTTTACCCTTTCGCCCTCAGCATTAACAAACTGCAGTATTCCGCCACCGCTTGTTTCAACAGCACCATATTCTCCTTTTATAAAGTTTTTCCACTCCCATGCCTGAGAACCAAGGAATATAAAACCTCCTACAATAGTTAAAAGCATATATACAGCAACCTTGGTTTTTTTCATTTGATGCCCGGCATCAACAGCAAGTACCATTGTTACCGATGAAAATATAAGGATAAACGTCATTAACGCTACATAGTACATAGGCGCATCTACACCATGCATAAACGGAAAGTGATTAAACACCTCATCAGCTATTGGCCAAATTTCAAGGAATTTAAATCTCGAAAAACCGTAAGCTGCAAGAAATCCGGAAAAAGTAAGTGCATCTGATACGATAAAAAACCACATCATTAGCTTTCCATAGCTTGCTCCCATGGGCTCATTTCCGCCGTCCCATGTTTTACCTGTAGTAGCTGTTGTAGTAGTAACTGTCGCTGCCATATAAAGTTATTAGTTAAAAAGTTTTCAAATTTACATTTTTTTCTATTAATAGAAATAGAAAAATAAAAACAAATAAATCCACAGAATGTCCAAAAAGTGCCAAAACATTGCACCTAACTCTATTCCAAGGGTTTGAGACGAATTGTATTTTTGTTTAAAATGATTATAAATTATCACTAAAAGTACTATTAAACCTGCAAAAAGGTGTGCCATGTGTACCATAGCCACTATATATAAAAATGACGTGGTTACTGTACTCTCCGGCCCGGTAAAAAAATAACCGCTCTCTATTACTTTGCCAAACCCATAAAATTGTGCCGAAACAAACCCTACACCCAGCACAAGCGTGGCAAGAAGGTATAATGTAGCCAAACTCCTGTTGCCATTTTTTGTTGCTGTTTTAGCTAAATGAAAAGTGATACTGCTTAAAACTATAATAACAGTACTGTATATAAAAGCATCAGGCAGTTTAAAGTCATTCAGCCAGTCAGGCCTTGATGCACTAACTACATAAGCACTTGTTAGCCCTGCAAAAGTCATAAACATACTTATCATGGCAAACCATAAAAGCATCTTTTTAGACTTGGCATTCCTTTCTTTATGTTCCTGAACTGACATTTCCATATTATCGGATAAATTTATCTAACACATATATTATCTGCAGCAATGATATATATGAAACACTTACAAGCATTAATTTCCTTGCCGCTTTTGCATCCATTTGCTTATATAACTTTACTGCAAATACCAACATCCACAGCCCAAGCAAAAACACTATTACAGCCGATGGTATGCTTAATTTTAAATCTCCTGTAAAGCCTGTTACCGGCAGCAGCGATGCAATGATAAGCCAAACAGTATAAAGTATAGTCTGCAACGCAGTCTTTTTATCTTTCCTGCCTGTAGGCAGCATAAAAAACCCTGCTTTTTTATAATCGTCAAACAAAAACCAGCCTATAGCCCAAAAATGGGGAAACTGCCAAAAAAACTGGATAAGGAAAAGTGTACCTGCCTCAATGCCAAAATTGTTTGTTGCCGCTACCCAGCCAAGCATAAAAGGGATAGCCCCCGGAAAAGCACCAACAAATACCGCTAAGGGCGTTATAGTTTTTAATGGGGTATAAACACTGGTGTATAAAAAAATAGATATTGCCCCAAACATTGCAGTTTTAGGGTTTATACTATATAAAATACCTATTCCCGCTATGGTTAATACAGCACCTAATATAAAAGCATTTCTTACAGAAGTTTTACCTGAAGGAACCGGACGGTTTTTAGTCCTGTCCATTAATGCATCAAGGTCTTTTTCTATTATCTGGTTAAAAACATTTGATGCCCCAACCATGCAGTAACCGCCTACTGTAAGTAAAACAAGTGTTGCCCAGCTAAACACATATACATCTGAAACTCCCAGCAGGTAACCCGCTACAGAAGAAAAAACCACACTAACAGCAAGCCTTGCCTTAGTTATTGTAGTAAAATCTGCAAAAAGCGTTTTTAATGAAACTTGGTTCTCTGATGCGTCCAATGTAATTTTCATGTTTTCTTAAAACTGGCGCAAAGATACTTTAAAAAAAATATTTCATCAAGCAGAATTGCTTTTTAAAGGGTTAAAAAGCAATTTATATTTTTTTTCATTTTTTCACGCAACCCTTTCTAATAATATGCGTCTTTGAGGTATAACAGTTTTAATAATGCTATGAAGATTGTTATGAAAGAGAAAAATTGGTGAAAAATTGCTATGAAAAGAAAGCCTTCCTTAACCGGAAGGTTTTTTTTATTTAATAACCTGTCACGTCCTGAAATAGCGATACATAAAAAACTTCATTATGTCAGAAGAAACAAATTATGTAAAGCGTACTCAAAAAGATTACACATTAAACTTAAAGATTCAG
>JBQGDD010000204.1:0-1659 GCA_052038845.1 Dyadobacter sp.
CTAAAGAGGCTACAGGCCAGGTAAGCATATTAATGTACAGTATAAACTGTGCTATAACCCCAATATCTGGTATGTCACCATTTATATACATAATACCGCCTACATATATAACAACAAGGTTGCTTATACCTATAAGTAATATCATTAACGGACCAAACAGCGCATTAACCTTAGCCAGGCTCATATTTTTATCTTTACTGTCTCTTGAAAGTACTGTAAAGTCATCCTGTTTTTGCTTTTCGAGCGCATAAGCCTTTATAACCCTTATACCCGAAAACATTTCCTGTGTAAAAGTACTCAGCTTACTTAGGTTTTGCTGGTAGAGGGTGCTTCGCCTGTTTATTTCTTTACTTATTATAAAAATGCTGTAAGCCAGTATGGGCAGGGGTATAAGCGTATAAAAAGTTAGTTTTGGCGATATGATATACATATGTGTTGTAACCACTGCAAAGCGTATAACAGTATTTAGGGAGTACATTACTGCCGGGCCTACATACATACGTACCTTATTTACATCTTCGCTTATGCGGTTCATAAGGTCGCCTGTCCTGTTTCTTTTGTAAAAGCTTTGCGAGAGGTTTTCGTACTGCCTGAAAATTTCGTTTTTAAGATCAAACTCTACGTGGCGGGACATTACAATAAGCGTTTGCCGCATTAAAAATGTCAGTATTCCGGCTATAAGCGTGGTAACTACAATAAGAATAATATTTGTTAAAAGCTCACTTTTAACCGTATCCTGATCAAGGCTGCCGTTAGTAAACTCTTCAATAGCTCTTATAGAATCTCCAATGAACTCAGGAGTGAAGAGTGAAAAGATTTGAGCTATGATGGTTATAAAAATCCCTAACAGAAATTTATATTTATATTTCCTAAAATATTTATTTAAATACTGAAGTTCTTTCATGTTTATTTTGTGTAAACGCTTATATGTGTTTTAATTGTGTTAAAAACAGATTTTAAATTCAAAATTGCAGGGCAAATTTAATAACTATTTTATTAGTGAAAACCTAAAAAAAGCGTTTTATATTGCTGTATTTTAATTTTAAATGTATTTTTGTACTCTGTTTTTGAATTAATTTCAATTTAATAAAATATTATCATGATAGCAGAAGTTATTAAAACTAATGAGCTTGCAAAAGCTGACCCTGTTTTTGGACAGTTGTCTTTTAACGACCATGAACAAATTGTTTTTTGTCATGACAAAGATACTGGTTTAAAAGCAATAATTGGTATTCATAATACGGTTTTAGGACCTGCGCTTGGCGGAACGAGGATGTGGAAGTATGCAAATGAATGGGAAGCTCTTAATGATGTATTGCGATTATCAAGAGGGATGACATATAAGTCAGCTATTTCAGGGTTAAACCTTGGTGGTGGCAAAGCTGTTATCATTGGCGATGCAAAAGCTGATAAAACACCCGAGATGATGATTAAATTCGGTGAATTTATCCACTCATTAAGCGGAAAATATATTACTGCAGAAGATGTAGGAACTACTACTCCAGATATGGACTTGATAAGAGATGTAACGCCACACGTTACAGGTATATCTGAAGCAAGAGGAGGTTCAGGAAACCCATCTCCTGTTACTGCTTATGGTGTGTATATGGGTATGAAGGCGGCTGCTAAACACCGTTTTGGTACAGAAAATCTTGGTGG
>JBQGDD010000205.1:0-3527 GCA_052038845.1 Dyadobacter sp.
CAACGGGTAAAAATAAAACCTTAGATGAAGCTAACCTGCACATTGCTTCGGGAGCTAAAAGAGTTATACTTTCTGCCCCGCCCGAAGACGACCGTATTAAAACAGTAGTTTTAGGGGTTAATGAGCATATATTAGACGGTACTGAAACTATCATCAGCAATGCAAGCTGTACTACCAACAATGCCGCCCCAATGATTAAAATAATCAACGAACTATGCGGTATAGAACAGGCTTATATAACTACTGTACACTCTTATACTACAGACCAAAGCCTGCACGATCAGCCACATAAAGATTTAAGGCGGGCACGTGGCGCATCACAGTCTATAGTACCTACTACTACTGGTGCAGCAAAAGCACTGACTAAAATTTTCCCTGATTTAGAGGGTAAAATTGGGGGTAGCGGCATTCGTGTTCCTGTACCTGACGGTTCACTAACGGATATCACCTGCTATGTAAAAAGGGAAGTCAGCATTGATGAAATAAACAAAGCATTTAAAACTGCTGCCGATAACGGACTGAAAGGCATCCTTGCTTATACAGAAGACCCTATAGTTTCGGTAGATATTTTAGGCAACTGTAATTCCTGCCTTTTTGATTCGCTATTAACTTCGGTTATTGATAAAATGGTAAAAGTGGTTGGCTGGTATGATAATGAAATAGGCTACTCATCAAGGATTATTGACCTTATTAACTATGTAAGCAAGAAATAATCGGGGTTGTTGATTTGCTTAATAAAGCGTAATTAACTCCTTAATAAGCCTGCGCACTTTTGGTTCTACGCTTTTTGCAGCCTGCAATACCTCTTCGTGGTTAACGCTTTCTATATTTTCTTCATTACCCATATCTGTAATTACAGAGATACCAAAAACTTCCATATCCATGTGTTTTGCCACAATAACTTCTGGTACAGTAGACATACCTACGCAATCAGCACCCAGTATTTTAACCATCCGGTATTCCGAAAGGGTTTCAAATGTTGGTCCCTGCAATCCCAGATAAATACCGTCCTTTACTTCTATTTCCATAGTGAGGGCTATCTCTTTTGCTTTCTTAATCATTGCCCTGCTGTACGGTTCGCTCATATTTACAAACCTGGGACCAAAACGCTCATCATTCTTCCCCCGCAAAGGGTGTTCCGGCATAAAGTTGATATGGTCGTATATGAGTACAATATCGCCTACTTTATAAAAAGGATTTACACCTCCCGAAGCATTAGATACTATGAGTTTTTCTGCGCCAAGCTGTTTCATTACCCTTACCGGGAAAGTTACCTCCTGCATAGCGTATCCTTCATAATAATGAAAGCGCCCCTGCATAGCTACTACTTTTTTTAGACCTATAGTACCAAAAATAAGTTTACCCTTATGACCTGCAACGGTAGAAACAGGAAAATTGGGAATATCGCTATACGGCAAGGTAAATTCAACCCCAATATCATTAGCAAAGCCGCCAAGCCCAGAACCTAATATCACGCCATATTCAGGCTTGAATCCTGTATGCTGAGTTATATACTCAACGGTTTCCTGTACTTTTTCCCACATAGTTTAAAATTGTTTTAGTAAAGCTGTCTTCATTATTTATAAATGAACTCTTTATAGGGAGGTAGAATAGTTTGTCTTCGGGCAATTTCCCTTTAAGCCTCATATAATCTTTTTCTGTAGTAATAATAATCCTGTTTTCAGAGAGCTTTTCAAGCCCTGCTATATCGCTATCTGAAAAATAATGATGGTCGGGAAATGTTTTACACATATCATTGTTTCCTTTCAAGTAGTCAAAAAAAGGTTCTGGCTTAGCTATCCCGGCAACTAATAGCTTATCCTGCTTTTTAAGTTCCTCAATATTTATTTTTCCATTATCAGAATAAGCAAAAGCATCATATTCAATAAATGTAAAATAAACCTCCTGATTTTGTTGCGGTTTTAACTTTTGCTTTATAGCATCCTGTTGCTCATTGCTAAGCGTTTGCGGGCATTTGGTAACAATAATTACATCTGCTCTTTTCGCTACTGCCCTGCCCTCGCGAAGGTTGCCTGCGGGGAGGATAAAATCATCGGCATATAAATCTCCATAGGCGGTTAATAAAATATAAAACCCTGCCTTTACCCTGCGGTGTTGATAGGCATCGTCAAGTAAAATAACTTCAGGTTTAGGGTTACATTTTAAAAGATTCTCAATACCATTTACCCTGTCAGCATCAACGCCAACAATTATATCAGGAAATTTAGTGTGAAATTGATAAGGCTCATCGCCAATAATGTCTGCGTTACTTTTACTATCTGCCAGGATAAAGCCTTTAGATTTTCTTTTATAGCCCCTGCTAAGGGTGGCAACAGCATATTGATTTTTAAGCAGGTTTATTAAATATTCTGTTTGCGGAGATTTTCCAGTTCCCCCCGTACTTAAATTTCCTATCACAATAACGGGAATATTGAAGGATGTCGATCTAAAAACACCTATATTATAAAAAAAATTCCGTACGTAAATTACAAGCCCGTATAGGGCAGAAAGTGGCAGTAGCAGTAACCTGAGCGTTTTCATAGGTACGAAGATACAATAATATTATTTTTCTTACTTTAATTAAAAAAATTAAATAAATCCTAAATTTAACATAATAATTGTTGTATAAATAATTATTTTTTATTTGGTTTGCAATCAACAAATAACTTAACTTAATTATAACATGAAAAAACTTATTTTAGCTGCTGTACTTCTATCAGGAATGACTTTTGTTGCCTGTTCATCTGATGATGACAATGGACTACCAGCATGTGTAACTTGTGTTGCTTCTGGAGGAGGAATGGAAATTGAAATTGATCTTTGTAGAGAAGATTTTGATACTCAAGCTCAATATGAAGCAGCAGTACAACAATACAGAGACGCTGGAGCTAACTGTAGATAGTATTTGTACTTTAAACTAATAGACCACTCTCAAAAGGAGTGGTTTTTTTATTCCTAAAATATTCAAAAATACATTTGATAGCAGGTAGTTATTTATTTCATTTGTTATACAATTAAAATACTACAACATGAAAAAAATTACTTTAGCTGTACTGTTACTTACAGGAATAACCTTTTTTGCCTGTTCATCTGATGATGAGGGTAGGATTTCTGCCTGTGTAACCTGTATTATTAATGAAAGTGGGGCTCAGATTGAAGATCAGGTTTGCAGGGATCAATTTGCGACACAGGAACAATATGAACAGGCTGTACAGGAGTACCGGAATGTAGGTGCGAATTGTAATTAACATTTTTGCCTGTAACACTTATACCACTCTTTAAAGCGAGTGGTTTTTTATTTTATAAAAATTATACTTTAAGTATATTTGACTTTAAACTTTAGCCGGATGAAAATTAAAAATATAATTGCTGTACTGGAAGAAATGGCTCCCCTGCCCTATGCCGAAGATTTTGATAATGTTGGGCTGCTTACCGGCAATGCAGAAGATACAGCTACAGGCATACTGGTTTGCCATGATGCGCTGGAAAGTGTTATTGATGAAGCTATAAGTAACAATTGTAACCTG